>NZ_JBEZZB010000047.1:0-59588 GCF_040638955.1 Actinoplanes sp. NPDC024001 | reverse complement strand
AACGCCTCGTCCCAACCCTGCACCTGCTCAACCGTGACCACGTCCGGGAAACGATCCAGAACTACTCGAAGTAGTGATCCGCCGTAGCAGTACTAGATGCCTATGCCAACGCTCGGTCGGCGAGAACCGCAAACATGACGGCGCCGCTCACCTAGGCAGCTAGAGGTGCTTCTCGGCCGAGACGCCACCTTGTTCCGCGGCCCGCATGTCCGCCGCCTGCCAGTGTCATGCCGGCCTCGCCAATACCTCGTCAGGCCGTCGCTGGGACGGAAGAGCGTTGACATGTCACGTCGCCGAGCTTCCAACGCGTCGCTGTTAGCCCCAATTTGCCGCGGCCCTACATGCCTCCTCGTTCCACAGTGTCGAGGGCCGTCGACCACAACCCACCAGCCCTGTGGTCCCTCGACCTCAACCCGCGGCCAAGACCTGAACCCGCCAAGGTCACCACCGCTCTGCATGTAGCAGAGAATGACACCTACACAGCCGCCCAGGTCTTCAGCGATCTCAGCATCAAGTAGCTAGGGCGAGCACGGCTGGCGGTGACGCCGGCGCCGCGGCCAGGCGGATACGACGCAAACCGCTAAGACGATGTGCGCACAGCTTCACTCAGACACAGAGCGATCTTCATTCCCCTGATTCGCCAGGACAACCATCGCCCCTTATCAGCATTCGCCATCTCACTCGTGATCTTCACGGCATGCGGATCCGGTGCTCAGTCACACCGCGCTTTCCAACTCGCTTCCAAGGCGGCGCCCGCACGGGCACTCACCGTTCTCAGCCGACCTCAGCCCACACTTCAGACGTCCGAGCAGAGACCATCTCCCGTTGCCAATCCGAGGATCACTCGTATGGCGGTCAACCGCTTGCTGCGCGCACGTCGATTTCACATACTTGCGCCGGCAGCAAGATCACCGACTGGTGGACCGGCAGAGAGGCCCCTCGCATCACTGCGCGAGCACGAGTCCGGCAGAGCAGACAATAGGCCGTATTTGATCAAGCGGCAGAAGACCGTGACAAGGCTCCTGAACCAGAGCGAAATACCGCCTCATCACGGTTCCCTCAGAGCCATTCTCCTGGGATTTCGGAGCCGCCGACCCACCACTCCACCGCACTTCAAAACGCGAGCTTGAATTACCTTCGCCCGATTCGCAACAATCCCGGGTCAGGCCGCGCCATCCATAGCCTCACCCAGAAACCACAAAGGCGCGTGGAACCCCCACGCGCCTTCAGGAACCCCCGGAGCTCACTCCTCGGCGTCGCCAGCCCGAGGAGCGCCCTCCTCCTCCACACCGATCATCCCGACGATCCGCTCCAGATCATCCACCGTCGCGAACTCGATCGTGATCTTGCCTTTGTTCCGCCCGATGTCGACCTTCACCCGGGTGTCGAACCGATCCGACAGCCGCTCCGCCAGATCGTTCAACGCCGGCGCGTGCACCTTCGCCCGCCGGGTCGGCGCCGCCTTCTTCACCGGCCCGTCCGCGATCGCCAGCGCAACGATCTCCTCGGTCGCCCGCACCGAAAGACCTTCGGCCACGATCCGCTTCGCGAGATCATCCTGGGCTTGGCTGTCGTCCAACCCGAGCAGCGCCCGCGCATGCCCGGCCGACAGCACACCCGCCGCCACCCGGCGCTGCACCGGCGCCGGCAGGTTCATCAGTCGGATCGTGTTCGAGATCTGCGGCCGGCTCCGCCCGATCCGACGGGCAAGCTCTTCGTGGGTGGCCCCAAACTCCTCCAGCAGCTGCTGGTAAGCAGCCGCCTCTTCAAGCGGGTTGAGGTTCGCACGATGGATGTTCTCCAGCAGCGCGTCGCGCAGCATCGCATCGTCGGGCGTGTCCCGGACGATCGCCGGAATGGTCTCCTTGCCCACCGCCTGGGCGGCCCGCCAACGGCGTTCACCCATGACCAGTTCGTACCGGCCGTCGCCCATGTCCCGGACGACGATCGGCTGCAGGAAACCGACCTCCTGGATGGAGGTCTTGAGTTCTTCCAGCGCCTCCTCGTCGAAGACGTGACGGGGCTGCTTGGCGTTCGGCTCGATCGCCGCAACGGGCAGTTCCGCGAATCGGGCACCGGGCACCGGCGCCAACTCCTCCTCGGCGGGTGCGGTCGCAACCGGCGCCGGCGCGGCCGGCACAGGCGCGGGAGCAACCACCGGAGGTGCCATCGTCGGCACAGCGACTGGTTCGGGAACCGCCTCGACAGGTGCCGCTGGTTCAGCAGCCGGCGCCGTGGGGATCAACGCGCCCAGGCCGCGGCCCAAGCCACCCCGCGGACGGTTCTTCATGCCGTGCCTCCCGTGTTGACCCCACGCATCGCGATCTCCAGGGCTGCCTCAAAATAGCTGGTCGCACCCCGTGATCCCGGATCGTAGGTCATCACCGACTGGCCGTAGCTGGGAGCCTCCGATACCCGCACGTTCCGGGGAATTACGGCGTTCAGAACCTTGGCTCCGAAGTGGTTCCGCACGTCCTGCTCGACCGCGTCCGCCAGGCGGGTACGACGGTCGTACATCGTCAGAAGAATGGTCGACACGTCCAGCGTCGGGTTCAGGTGCTGCCGTACCAGGTTGATGTTGTTGATCAGCTGGTTCAGCCCTTCCAGCGCGTAGTACTCGCACTGAATCGGAATCAGCACCTCCTGCGCCGCGCAGAGCGCGTTGACCGTCAGCAGGCCAAGCGACGGCGGGCAGTCGATGAACACGTAGTCGAACTTCTCCGGATGACCGGCAATAGCCCGCGCCAGCCGCGACTCGCGAGCAACGACCGAGACCAGCTCGATCTCCGCACCCGCCAGGTCGATGGTGGCCGGCACGCAGTAGAGGTTCGGAATGCCCTCGACCGGCTGAGCCACCTCGGCCAGGGGAACGTTGTCGATCAGGCAGTCGTAGACGTCCGGCACCCCGGCGTGGTGCGGCACGTTGAGACCGGTGGAGGCATTGCCCTGCGGGTCCAGGTCGACCACCAGCACACGGTTGCCGTGGAGTGCCAGCGCGACCGCCAGGTTCACCGTGGTCGTCGTCTTACCGACGCCGCCCTTCTGGTTGGCGACGCAAATCACCCTCGGGTGGTCCGGGCGCGGCATGATGATCTCGCCGCTGGGGTTGAGGATCTGCACAGCTCGCAACGCTTCCATGGCAAGGGGCGGATCGTCCTCATCCGAGCTCGGCGTTTCACGTGAAACATGCTCGGTGGACTGAACCGGCACCGCCGACGATGGCACTCCGGAGGCCGGTGCCGCCGATATGGGGCTCGCCGAGCCGGAGGCGGCTGGAACGGGCACCGCTGGCGGCGCCGACCTCGGCGCCGGGGCTGGCCCGCGGAAATCCTCAGCAGCCTGCTGCGGCTGTGGCGTGGGGTAGCCGTACTGCGGTGGCGACCCGTACCCGCCCGCTCGGGGCTGCGGAACGTTTTGTTCGCCAGCGTGCAGTCCGCCCACGCTCATTCCCGACGGCCTGTCGAGAGGCGACTCGGTTTCACGTGAAACACCGTACTCATGCACCGCTTTATCCCTGTTGGTTAGGAACGGGTCGGTCGGCGAAACGTGCGTTCCGGCGGAAGAGATCCGGTCCACACTATCGACGCCCAGCCAGCCTACGGGCGGCGGGCATGCGCCGCCATGGTCCTGTGTCCGATGAGTCGAGCGCAACGTCCCCGCGTCGCCGCCAGACGCCTCCACAAACACCAAGACGCCCGGCACGAGGCGCATCCAACCCCCAAACCCAAGGTCAAAACCATCCCCGGTACGGCTACCGCCCGCCGAGAACGGTGCCTTCCCGTCAACTCCCGTGACCGGAAACGTCCGCCGCACGGTCGTCCTGCCACTCACCGCGGACCGCCGGCCGGACGCCTGACAGCCCGTCTCAGCAACCGTCGGCCACGACAAGCTCGATGATTCCGCGCCGTCCACCCCGGGACTCGCCACCACACCGACCGGCCAGGGCAATGTCTGCAAACAGCAATACGCCAGCTCGGGCACACCGTGCAGCCGAGGCGCCGCGTCCTCCGATCCGACTACCGCTCGCAGTGGCCGTCCGGGCGCCGGACTGAGTGGCACCAGAACCGGCCCGAAGCTCTTCTCGGCCTGATCCTTCGGTGCCCAGATCGTCCAGGACACAGCGTCGGTCCGAGTCTCTTCGCCACGAATGGCTGACCCCATCCACGGCGAAGTGGCGGCGCCCGGCTCACCTCGTACCGTCGTGTCGCCTGCAATGCTGACCGCAAGCTGCCCTGGAAGGTCTGATCTGGCCTTGCCTGGCTCGTCCGTCGGCAAGGTCTCGGCGTTCGCGGCGACGTCCTCGTCCGTCGGCAGGGTGTCGGCGCTCGCGGCGACGTCCTCGTCCGGCGGAGTGACCATCGCTCTGCCTTGCGCGAGCAGTAGGCCGCCCAGCGGAGAAATGCCAGGCCCCCGCGTCAGGAGGCAGCCTTCATTTAGAGGCGCAGCCGCGACGGCTGGCGGAGCCGCAGCCGAGCGAGTTCCACCAATCGGTATGCCTGCCGGCGCGAACGAGAATCCACCGTCAGTTTGCGTCTCACCCGATCCGGTATCGGAATCGCCGGCACGAGCCATCAGCGTGACGTGCCTTGAAGCATCAGAACGAAAGGCAGAAGAGGGCTCGAACGCAAAGGCGGACTCGAGAGCGGGCAAGGGCACCGGGGGCGGCGAGGCGAAAGGAGGTGCAGACGCGAGGGCTGCCCCGATCGAAGGCGTGAACGCGGACCGCGAAGAAGACCCAGACGCACAAGCTGACCCAGGCACAGACGACGTCAGAGTCGGCAAATCCGAGGACAAAGGCGAGAGCGGAGACAACGAAGACGGTAAGGCGGGGACGCTGGACGACGTCAGCGGAGGCGTCGACGAAGGCGGCAACGCGTGGGGACTGAACGACGTCAGGGGAAGCGTCGACGAAGGCGGCAACGCGGGGGAACTGGACGACGTCAGCGGAGGCGAGGACGAAGACAAAAGCGGAGACGACGATCGACCCCCCGGCGAAGCGGGCTGCGACTTTCGGCCGTTCCTCCTACGCCCACCCCGCCCAGCCATCTATCCCCTCCGAGATCTCCCCCGACCATCACCCCGTCGGCCACCGCCTGCCGCCGCATCACCAGCAGCACCACGGCCACCAGCACCACTCACACCACCCGCGCCCCGGGAGCCGCGACCACCACCGGCATCGCGACCACCAGCACCACCCGCACCACCGACGCCACGGGAGCCGCGACCACCACCCACCGCACCTCGCGATCCGGCAGCTCCGCGCCCACGACCCCGCCCAGGAACGGCCTCCCGCTCCTTGACGACATCAACCACCGTCGCCGGCGGCTCGATCAACCCGACCCCGCAGAGCCGCACCTCCGGCTCACCCCCGCCGAGCGCAGCCACCGCCTCCCGATGCGAGGCGATCTCCTCACTCGCCGAAGCGCCCTTCAGCGCCAGCAGCCGCCCACCGACCCGCGCCAACGGCAGGCACCACCCGGCGAGCTTGTCCAGCGCTGCCACCGCCCGTGCCGTGACGATGTCAGCGCCGGGCAGGTGCCCGGCCACCTCCTCGGCACGCCCCCGAATGACCGTGACACTGCCGTCCAGGCCGAGCGTCTCCACCGCCTCTTCCAGGAAGGCAGTCCGCCGGGCCAGCGGCTCAACCAGCGTGATTGCAAGATCCGGTCGGGCCACTGCCAGCACGATACCGGGCAAACCAGCCCCAGAACCGACATCAACCACCGAAGCGCCGAACGGGATTATCTGGGACATAACCCCGCAGTTGACCAAATGCCGCTCCCAGAGCCGCGGCGTCTCCCGCGGCCCGATGAGGCCACGAACGACACCTTCGGTCCCGAGCAGCTCGGCATACCGGCCGGCCAGCGAAAGCCGGTCCTGAAAGACCTCAGCGGCCGCAACCGCGACCTCTTCCGGAGGGAGGGTGAGCGGGAAAGACGTCGGCCCGGGCGCATCGACGCCCGGGCCGAGATCCCCCTCGCCGTAGCGTGGGTTCGTCATGTCAGTCCGCCACACGCACCACGATGCGCCGGTTGGGCTCCACACCCTCGGACTCGCTCTGCACGCCCGGGATCGCGTTGACCACGTCGTGCACGCACTTGCGCTCGAAGGCCGACATCGGCTCCAGGCGCACCGCGTCGCCGTGCTCCTTCACCTTCTCCACAGCGTTGCGGGCGACCGCGGCGAGTTCCTTGCGGCGGGCCGCGCGGTAGCCGCCGATGTCCAGCAGCAGCCGGCTCGGCGAGCCGGTGGCCCGGAAGATCGCCAGGCGGGTGAGTTCCTGCAGGGCCTCCAGCGTGGCCCCGCGCTGACCGACGAGCGGCTGCAGCCGGCCGCCGACCACCTCGACCATCGGCCGGCCGGCCGAGACCAGCTCGTCGATGTCACCGTCGTAGTCGAGGATGTCCAGCAGACCCTCGACATAGTCCGCCGCGATCTCACTCTGGCGGAACAGGTCGCCGTCCGAGGCGACGCTCTCCGACTTCTTCGCCTCAGCCGAGGCTCCGGTCGACTCGCCGGCAGCGGCCGGCTCGACCGCCTCTGCTGACGACTCGGCGGAAGGGGGAGTGCTGGTGTCGGTCACGGTCTCATCTCCGTTGTGTTCGGGCCGGACCGAGGTCGGTCCGCTGTTTCCCGCGCTGCCGAGGTGCGTTCCCGGCGGCGCGGGGAGGTCTTGTCCAGGGGGAGCGCCTGGGTCCCACCATCCGATCAGGGCGGTAGGACGGTCAGGCCGCGATCATCCCTTGGGTTTGTTGGCCGGCCGGGCACCCTTCTTCGGATTCACCGGTTTGGCACCGGGCTTCGGGGCGAGAGCCTTGGTGTCCACGACCGGGCTGACCGGCTCGGGAGCCGACTTCTTGCCGAACAGGCCACCGGTACGGGCCGGCTGCACCGGGTTCTTGTTGCCGGCCCGGGCGCCGGACGAAGCCGGACGCGCCGAGGACGAGGTCTTGGCGCCGGCCATCTGCACGGGCGGGAACTTCCGCAGCACCCACTGCTGCTGGGCCAGCGTGAACAGGTTGTTCGTCACCCAGTAGATGACCACACCGATCGGGAACAGCGCGCCGGAGATCAGCAGGGAGAACGGGATGCCGTAGAGCATCAGCCGCTGGATCATCTTCTGCTGCGGGTCCTCGGCCCAGCCGGTCTTGAGGATCATCTGACGGCTGGTGAGGAACGTGGTCCCCATCATGATCAGGACCAGGATGCCGGCGAGGACCTTGACGGTGGTCCCGTTCGCACCGAGGGCGGCGAGCTCGGACGCGCTCGAACCGAACTTGGCGCTGATCGGCGCGTTGAACAGGTGCGCGTCGGCCGCGCTGTTGAACTGCTCCAGCGACCAGCCGTACAGCTGCTTGTACTTGTCGCTGATCGACGGGTCCAGGTGCTGCAGCACGTGGAAGAGGCCGAAGAAGACGGGGATCTGCAGGAACATCGGAAGGCAGCCCATCAGCGGGTTCGCCTTCTCGGTCCGGTACAGCTCCATCATTTCCTTCTGGAGCGTCTCCCGGTCACCCTTGTGCTTCTCCTGGAGCGCCTTGACCTTCGGCTGCAGCGCCTGCATGGCGCGCTGGCTCTTGATCTGCTTGACGAAGACCGGGAAGAGGATGACGCGCAGCGTCACCACCAGGAAGAGGATGCCGAGGATCCAGGCCCAGTTCGTACCCAGGACGCGACCGTCGGGGACGCCGATCGCCTCCCACAAGGCATGCCAGCGCAGGAGGATCCACGAAATGGCGTAGTAGATCCAGTCGAGACTCAATCTAAGCTCCAGTCACATCGGCAGGACGGTGACGGATCGGGTCAGGCACCGGGTCGTACCCGCCAGGGTGGAAAGGGTGGCAACGAAGGAGCCGCCAGATCGCCAGACCGGTGCCCCGTAACGCACCGTGCCGCGCCAGCGCCTCCTGGGCGTACGCGCTGCACGAGGGGTAGAACCGACAGCGGGCCGGCAGCACCGGACTCAAGTATCGACGGTACGCGACGACGGCCGCGGTCAGGAGCCGGGCAGCGACGCTCATCGGGGCCGCCGGGGTCGACGGGCCGCCGCCAGTGCCCCCTCCAGATCGGCGCCGAGCACGGCGTAGGAGGCGTCGGCGGCCGGCGGCAGTGCCCGGACCACCAGGGATGTCCCGGCGGGCAACTCGTCCAGCAACGGCCGGACCAGGTGCCGCAGGCGCCGCCGAACCTTGTTGCGCGTCACAGCATTGCCCACCGCTTTGGACACGACGAAGCCGGCGCGCGCCGTGGAGGCGAGCGCCGGCTCGTCAACAAGCAGGTGAACGACCAGGGTGCCGCGACCAGCGCGACGGCCACCGCGAATCGCTGCGGCGAAGTCCGCACTACGCCGCAGTCGTTGCACCGCGGCCAGCACGACTACCTGGGCATTCCGGCCTGACTAACCGTCGGCTCAGGCCGACAGCTTGTCGCGGCCCTTGGTACGGCGGGCAGACAGGATGGCGCGGCCGGCACGGGTGCGCATGCGCAGCCGGAAGCCGTGGGTCTTGGCACGCCGGCGGTTGTTCGGCTGGTAGGTGCGCTTGCTCACGTGAAAACTCCGTCTTCGTACTACGTCCAGGGGGCATCCGCTGCAAGACGCCACTTTAGCAGAGCGCGGCGGAGCAACCGCCCAACCCTACGGAGAGGGGTTGCAGCGGTCAACCATATCCTGGGTCGGCACGCCGACATGCGGGGGCTGCCGGTACAGAGCTGGTCTTTCCACGCACAAAGTGAATCTTTTCCCGCTGACGGGCAGGGGATGGTCAAGCGGGCGGTTGTAGTCCACCTGTCACCGCTGTTAGCGTGCGCGGTTGCTGGTCTCACCGGCCGTTCGCAGACCGCGAAGCGGCGGCCAAAACCGGACAAGCAGGTGGATCGTTCGCCACGGTGAGCCTGTTTTCAGCCCGCGCCACTACAGGCTCCGGTAAATCTGCCGACCACTCCGGCCGGGAGCGGCCACCGGCAACACCACAGGTTGTGGATAACCTGTGGATAGCCGGTGGCGCCGTGCGTGTTCAGCACGTTGACTGTGCTGGGTTGGGGCCGATCGGTTGCCTGCACGGGCGCCGACAGGCACAGGCGGAAGGCCGGACAACGGTCCACCGGGGGTCGGTGGCGATGGGGGTGGCGCGGCGGTGGCCGATCAGGTCGACCTGAGCGAGGTGTGGAAGGCAACTCTGGGTGAGTTGTCTGACGAGATCGCCTCGCCGCAGCAGCGCGCCTATTTACAGCTGGTCCGGCTGCGGGCGATCGTCGAGGACACCGCACTGCTATCAGTTCCGGACGCATTCACCCGTGACGTCATCGAGTCGCGGATGCGCCCGGCGATCACCGAGGCGCTCACCCGCCGGCTGAGCCGCCCCATACAGGTGGCGGTCACCGTCCGCCCTCCGGAGGACGGTTCGGGCGGGCCGGGCACTGTTTACGGCACCCCGGTCGAGTCGGGTCAGCGGCCGATGGAGCCGCAGCCGCGGCACTACGCCGATCCCGGCCCCTACCAGCCGGAACTGCCCGGTTACCCGGGACCGCAGCGGCCGACGGAACAGCCCTATCAGCAGCACGAGCCGTACCCCACCGGGTCCGCGCAGCACTCGGCGCCGCAGCCGCCGTACTCCCGGGGTGTGCCGACGGCGCGCGACGGCCAGGAGGCGCTCTTCGCCGACCCGATGCCGATGCCGCAGCCGCCGCAGGTCCCGCCGGCGCCGCCGATGAACCGGCCGGCCGCCACCCGCCCGGGTGAGAAAGGGCCGGAACCGCAGAACGACACGGTCGCCCATCGGATGGCCGCCGACCCGTCGCAGCTGCGCGAGAATCAGCGCCGCCCGGACGAGCGGTCCGGCATGCTCGCGGACCGCCGCGACGAGATGCCGACCCGCGGCGACAACGGCCCCGGCCGGCCGCCGATCGACCTGCGCGGCCCGGGCACCTCACCGCGCCCGGGCGGCAACGACGGCAACCGGCTCAACCCGAAGTACATGTTCGAGACGTTCGTCATCGGCTCGTCCAACCGTTTCGCGCACGCCGCCGCCGTGGCGGTCGCCGAGTCGCCGGCGAAGGCGTACAACCCGCTCTTCATCTACGGCAGCTCCGGGCTGGGCAAGACGCACCTCCTGCACGCGATCGGCCACTACGCCACCACCCTGGGCCACGCGCGCTCGGTCCGCTATGTGTCGACCGAGGAGTTCACCAACGATTTCATCAACAGCCTGCGAGACGACAAGACGCAGGCGTTCCAGCGCCGTTACCGCGACGTCGACATCCTGCTGATCGACGACATCCAGTTCCTGGAGAACCGCGAGCGGACGCAGGAGGAGTTCTTCCACACGTTCAACACGCTGCACAACGCGAACAAGCAGATCGTGATCAGCTCGGACCGCTCGCCGCGCCAGCTGGCCACCCTCGAGGACCGCATGCGCACCCGCTTCGAGTGGGGCCTGCTCGCCGACATCCAGCCGCCCGACCTGGAGACGCGAATCGCGATCCTCCAGAAGAAGGCCGCCCAGGAGCGCATGTATGCGCCCGACGACGTCCTCGAGTTCATCGCGAGCCGCGTCTCCAACTCGATCCGCGAACTCGAGGGCGCCCTCATCCGGGTGACCGCGTTCGCCAGCCTCACCCGATCCCCGGTCCAGCTCTCCCTCGCCGAAGAGGTCCTGCGCGACTTCATGCCGGACGGCGCCGGCCCGGAGATCACCGCCGACCAGATCATGGTCTCCACCGCCGACTACTTCGGCGTCAGCCTGGAAGACCTGCGCGGCCACTCGCGCTCGCGGGTGCTGGTCAACGCCCGCCAGGTCGCCATGTACCTCTGCCGCGAGCTCACCGACCTCTCCCTGCCGCGCATCGGCCAAGCCTTCGGCGGTCGCGACCACACCACGGTCATGCACGCCGACCGCAAGATCCGTCAGCACATGGCCGAGCGGCGCTCGCTCTACAACCAGATCGCCGAGCTCACCAACCGGATCAAACAAAACACCTGAGGGGTACGAGCTACACCGCCCCAACCGCAAGCCGCGGGCCCCGCCTCGCGTCTTGGCCGGGCAGATGGTTGCGCCCTCATCCGGCCGCCGGGCTGTGCTGCCCACTCACCGTCGCGGCTCCCGCGATATCCCCGGCCCCGTGGCGGCCCGCGAAGCACCGGCCCCGCCGTCCACATCCCCATGGGCGCCGTCGACAGGGCGTACCGAGCCGGTTGTGCACAGCCGGCGGGCCGCGACGCGCCATGAGCCCGTTGCACGCGTAACCCACAGGCAGGCCCACCGCAGGGCAGAACGCCCTGAACAGGCCCTTTAGCGCCTGCCCGAGAGTTATCCACCGGCTTTACACCGGGTTGTCCACAGGTTGTACCCAGATCATCCCAGCTCAGACGCCAGATTTGACTGCATCAATATCTGTCTTCGAGGGCGATCCACGTCGAGTTGTCAACGTCGCGACGTGACAGTTTCGTGCCAACCTTTTCCACACCAATCCACAGGCGTCCACAGGCTTTCTCCCCAGACGGTGGACATCTCCTGACACCGCACCGCACAGATGTGGATAAGACCTGGGGAAATCGATGTGGACAGACACGGAGCGTCATAATCTTGTCCACCCCCTGTGGACGACTGTGGATTACCTGTTGAAGGTTCTGGGGACGACGAGTCGTTAGCGTCCCAGCGTTATGCACAGGACAGGGGATAAACCCGGTGGATAGCCGGTGGACAACCGGTGGACAACGGTGGACAACGCCCGTCACGTCGGCAACTGTGGACGCAGACCCGGGTTTGTACCCCGGTTGCCCACATGTGAATCACCGGTGGATAACCCTGTGACCTGCAAGAACGCAAGTTCTCCACACTATGCACAGCACCGATGAAGACGACTAGATATCTCTTCTAAGAAAACAAAAACCAATCATCAGCGTTGTGGAAGGTGTGGATGGGCCGCTCGCGGCTCGAAGCGGGTCCGGGAACATCAGCACCGGAAGCAGGGTGGGCCCGCTCGGCAGCGAGGCGAAGCGGATCCGGTGGGTTCGGCATCGACAGCCGGACGGGACCGATCCGGTTGCTCTCGCTCGTCCTCCACAGCACCCGGGGTCGGGCGCGCACGGATACCGCCGGAGCCATAGAGTTCAGTGGGGTCGACGCCCCTGTAGAGGAAGCATCGCGGAGGAGAGCATGAAGTTCCGAGTGGAGCGAGACGCACTCGCCGACGCCGTGGCCTGGACAGCCAAGAGCCTGCCCAGCCGGCCCTCGGTTCCGGTGCTCGCCGGCGTCCTGCTGCGAGTCACCGACGGCCGACTGCAGGTCTCCGGCTTCGACTATGAGGTGTCCAGCCAGGTGAGCGTCGAGGTACAGGCCGACGCCGACGGTGCGGCGCTGGTCTCCGGCCGGCTGCTCGCCGAGATCACCAAGGCCCTTCCCGGCAAGCCGGTGGACATCGCCGCTGTCGGTGCGCACCTCGAGCTGGTCTGCGGCAGCGCCCGGTTCACCCTCCCGACGATGCCGGTCGAGGACTATCCGACGCTGCCGGACATGCCGTCCAGCGCGGGCACGGTCGAGGCCGCTGTCTTCGCCGCCGCGGTGTCCCAGGTGGCGATCGCCGCCGGCCGTGACGAGACGTTGCCGATGATGACCGGTGTGCGCCTGGAGCTGAACGGCACGACGATGGCCATGCTCGCCACCGACCGCTACCGCCTGGCGATGCGCGAGATCGAGTGGAACCCGGACGACCCGGAGATCAGCCTGAACGCGCTGGTCCCGGCGAAGACGCTGAACGACACCGCCAAGGCGCTGGGCCCGCTCGGCGGCTCGGTCACGCTGGCCCTGGCCCAGGGCAGCGCCGGCGAGGGCATGATCGGTTTCGCGGGCGGCACCCGCCGCACCACCAGCCGCCTGCTGGACGGCGCCAACTACCCGCCGGTGCGCTCGCTCTTCCCGGCGTCGCACAACGCCGAGGCCCGGGTCGCGGTCTCCGCTCTGGTCGAGGTGGTCCGCCGCGTCGCGCTGGTCGCCGAGCGCACCACTCCGGTGCTCCTGAGCTTCAGCGAGGACGGTCTGGTGGTGGAAGCCGGGACCACCGAGGAAGCACGCGCCAGCGAGGCGATGGAGGCGGTTTTCACCGGCGAGCCGCTGACCATCGGCTTCAACCCGCAGTACCTGATCGACGGCCTGCAGAACCTCGGCGCCCCGACCGCGGTGCTCTCCTTCGTCGACGCGTTCAAGCCTGCTGTGATCTCCCCCGCTGGCGAAAGTGGCGAAATCATCCCGGGATACCGCTATCTGATCATGCCGATCCGGGTAACCCGCTGATACTGAGCGAGGAACATTCGCACTTCTAGGGGGAAGACCATGCAACTCGGCCTGATCGGTCTCGGCCGCATGGGTGGCAACATGAGGGAACGACTGCGTGCTGCCGGGCACGAAGTCGTCGGTTTCGACCACAATGCGGACAAGCGTGACGTCGCCAGCCTGGCCGAGCTGGTCGAGAAGCTGTCCGGTCCGCGTGTGGTCTGGACCATGGTGCCGGCCGGCAAGATCACTGAAGACACCATCGACGAGCTCGCGGAGCTGCTCTCCCCGGGCGACATCGTCATCGACGGTGGAAACTCGAAATTCACCGACGACGCCCCGCGGGCGGCCCGGCTGAAGACCAAGGGCATCCACTACCTGGATGTCGGCGTCTCCGGCGGCGTCTGGGGCATCACGAACGGCTATGCCCTGATGGTCGGCGGTGACGCCGAGCAGGTGGAGCACTGCAAGCCGATCTTCGAGGCGCTCAAGCCGGCCGGTGAGTTCGGCTTCGCGCACGCCGGCACGCACGGCGCCGGCCACTACGCCAAGATGATCCACAACGGCATCGAGTACGGCATGATGCAGGCGTACGGCGAGGGTTACGAGATCCTCCTGGCGTCCGAGCTGGTCGACAACGTGCCCGCGGTCATCAAGAGCTGGCGCGAGGGCAGTGTCGTCAAGTCCTGGCTGCTCGACCTGCTCGACCGGGCGCTCGACGAGGACCCGACGCTCGCCAACCTCAAGGGCTACGTCGAGGACACCGGCGAGGGCCGGTGGACCGTCGACGAGGCCGTCCGCCTCGCGGTTCCGGCCCATGTCCTGGCCGCCTCGATCTTCACGCGGTTCGAGTCCCGGCAGGACGACTCGCCCGCGATGAAGGCCGTCGCCGCGCTGCGCCAGCAGTTCGGCGGCCACGCCGTCAAGCGCTGATCCATGCACGTGCGCCGGGTCGAGCTCACCGACTTCCGCTCCTATGAGCGCGTGGCCGTGGATCTCGACCCCGGCGTGTCCGTGCTGGTCGGCCAGAACGGCATGGGCAAGACCAACCTGATCGAGGCGCTCGGTTACGTGGCCACTCTGGACAGTCACCGGGTGGCCACCGACGCCCCGCTGGTCCGGGCCGGTGCGAGTTCGGCCGTCATCCGGTGCGCGATCGTCCATGATGGACGCGAGTTGCTGGTCGAGCTGGAGATCGTCCCCGGCAAGGCCAACCGGGCCCGGCTCAACCGCTCCCCGGTGCGCCGGCCCCGCGAGGTGCTCGGCGCCCTGCGGATGGTGCTGTTCGCCCCCGAGGACCTGGAGCTGGTCCGCGGCGATCCGTCCGAGCGCCGCCGCTATCTCGACGACCTGCTGGTCGCCCGGCAGCCACGGTTCGCCGGCGTGCGCGCCGACTACGACCGGGTGGTGAAGCAGCGCAACGCCCTGCTGCGCACGGCCTACCTGACCCGCAAGGTCGGCGGCTCCCGCGGGCAGGACCTGTCCACCCTCGCGGTGTGGGACCACCACCTCGCCCATCACGGCGCCGAGCTGCTGGCCGGCCGGCTGGAGCTGGCCGCCGCGCTGGGCCCGCACCTGACCAAGGCCTACGACGCGGTCGCCGCCGGGCGGACGGCGGCCGCCATCGCGTACACGTCGCGGCTGGGTGAGTCACTGACCGCCGACCGGCCGGCGCTGGAGGCGGCGCTGCTGGAGTCGCTGCAGGAGCGCCGGGCCGCGGAGATCGAGCGGGGCACCACCCTGGTCGGCCCGCACCGTGACGACCTCACGCTCAGCCTGGGCGATCTGCCGGCGAAGGGCTATGCGAGCCACGGCGAGTCCTGGTCGTTCGCGCTGGCGCTGCGGCTGGCGGCCTACGACCTGTTGCGTTCCGAGGGGATCGAGCCGGTGCTGGTCCTCGACGACGTCTTCGCCGAGCTGGACGCCGGCCGCCGTGACCGGCTGGCCGCGCTGGTGTCCGACGCGGCCCAGCTGCTGGTGACCTGCGCGGTGCCCGAGGATGTGCCGGCCGCGCTGCGCGGTGCCCGGTTCGACGTCACCACCGGATCGGTGATCCGTGTCTGAATCTGACGAGCCGCTGCGGCGGCCTCAGCGCCCCCTCAGCGCTTCGGGAGATCCCGAGCCAGGCCGGAGGGTGGATCCCGGGCGGCCGGACGCTTCAGCGGCGTCTGAGAGCGCCGAGGGTGGTTATCCACAGCCTGTGGAGGAATTCGGCGACAAGGCCGGGCCGGACCTGGCCCGGGCGGTGCTCGACGCGGCCCTGGCCCGGCGCCGGGACGCCGCCGCCCGCAAACCGCGCCGCCGGACCGGTGGGGGTGGCGAGCGGCGGCTGCGTGGCTATTCCGGTCCCGGACCGGACCCGCGGGATCCACAGCTGTTCGGAGCGGTGCTGGACCGGCTGATGAAAGCTCGCGGCTGGGAGAAGCCGAAAGCCGAGGCCACCGTCTTCGGCTCGTGGGAGAAGGTGGTCGGGCCGGACATCGCGGCGCACAGCCGGCCGATCAAGCTCGAGTCCGGCGTGCTGACGGTCGAGGCGGAGTCGACCGCCTGGGCCACCCAGCTGCGGCTGCTGGCCGGCACCCTGCTGCAGAAGATCGCCGCCGAGGTCGGCCACAACGTGGTGACCCGGCTCAACATCCACGGGCCGGCGGCGCCGTCCTGGAGCCGCGGGCCGCGCCGGGTGCAGGGCCGTGGACCACGCGACACCTACGGCTGAAACCATTTCGCGGTCGGCGGCGTCTCTAAGGGTATGAGTCTTCGCCGCCTGCTGGTCCTGTTACTGCTGGTGCTGGCCCCGATACCGATTGCGGCGGCCGAGCCGGCGTGGGCCTGTTCGTGCGCGGGTCCCGCGGACACCGACCGGGCCCGGGCCGAGGTGGCGTTCGTCGGTGTCGTGCAGTCGGTGCGGCCGGCCGCGGCGGGCCGGCAGGTGGCGTTCGCCGTGGAGTCCGTCGCGAGGGGCGCCGTCGGGTCGATCGTGACACTGACCACATCGGACGACGAGACGTCCTGTGGATACAGCTTCGAACCGGGCGGGCGGTACCGGATCTACGCACAGGACGGCTCCACCTCACTGTGCAGCGGCAACGAGCTGCTCACGGCCGGGGTGGGCCATCGCGAACGCGTCGAGCGCGCGGCCGCGTACCGGTCGATGGTCTTCTGGGCCGGCTCCGGCCTGATCTTCCTGGCCGTCGCCGGCGGCGTGGCCTGGGTGCTGCGTCTTCCCGGCGGTCGCGTTGCGGCCGTGAGCGGGCAGCCGGTCGCGCCGGACTCACGGGACGTGCGCGCCGGGCGTACCCGGAAAGGTCTTGATCAGTAATCGGCGAAGATCGCGAAGCCGCGCTCGGCGCAGCGGCGGTAGAAGCCGGCCAGGACGGCGAGCTCGGTGCGCGCGAAGCTCCAGTGCGGGGCGTTGCCGGCGTCGTCGCGCAGCGCGGCGAGCCGGTGATCGAGCCAGCGCAGCTGCTGCTCGGCCAGGCGGCCGCCGGCGATCGCGGTCCGCATCACCTCGGCGACGGTGTCGAAGGTGACCAGGTCACCGAACTTCTCGTGGCCCTCGACGAAGCGCTCCAGGCCGCCGGCGATCCAGGCGCAACCGTCCGGGTCGATGACCGGGTCCTCGTCCTCGGCGGCCGCGTCGGTCGCGTAGAGCACGCCCTCCAGACCGAGCAGCAGGTCGACGAGTTCGGTGTAGGCGGTCGCGCGCACGGTGCCGGTCTTGGCGATGTGCAGAGCCAGCGCTCCGGTCGGCGCGGCGATCTCGGGACGGTCCGCGACGGCTCCGAAGTCGACGAACTCGGCGGGCGCCACCGGGTCGTAGTACTGGTTGGTCCGCGGCCAGTGCACCGCGACGTTGTCCAGGCCCTTGTCATGCGCCATCGGCGGACCCCACCCCTCCTAAGACCTGGCTATGGTTCCCCGGCCGACACCGGCCCGCGCGGGGAGGTTACGACACCGGTGCGGGCGGTTGTCGAGCAGTGTCGCAGTGAGTGCCGGGCAGGCACGGCAGGCGCGCCCGACTCTCGAAACAGCCGTATCACTTGTCGTTGCGGTGGCGGACAGTTCCGTGTAGGGGAACACGTGGGTAGCGCCTCCAATCGCGCTACGGCAGTCTCAGGCACCCGGAAGGGGTGCCGCACCCTCGCCAACTCGTTCCGGCGGAGTAGAATCGACAGCGACCGGGAAAACTGTGCTTGACGGTGACTGGCGTGCTGTTTGGTCTACGCAGCGCAACCGTCTTCGTCACGCTATGCGGTTTTTCCAGCCGATCACGATCCGCGGGCCGTCCGCGGCGACCGGCGCGCATGGTTCCACCGGTGGTCCGCTTCTCCCCGCGGTGTCATCTTCGGTGCCTCGTGCGCGCCCGGCTGCTGCCGATCGCCCGCCAACCCCGTGCGGGGCCCGCGGGCCCGGTGCGAGAAAGTGGCCGAGGGTGTCAGAGAAGAAGCAGGAGTACGGTGCCGAGTCGATCACCGTGCTTGAAGGCCTCGAGGCGGTCCGCAAGCGTCCCGGTATGTACATCGGTTCCACCGGTGAGCGTGGCCTGCACCACCTGGTCTGGGAGGTTGTGGACAACGCCGTCGACGAGGCACTGGCCGGCTACTGCGACACCATCGACGTCGTCCTGTTCGCCGACGGCGGGGTCTCGGTCACCGACAACGGCCGTGGTTTCCCGGTCGACCTGCACCCGAAGCTGAAGAAGCCGGGTGTCGAGGTGGCGCTGACCGTGCTGCACGCCGGCGGCAAGTTCGACGGGCAGGCCTACAAGGTCTCCGGTGGTCTGCACGGCGTCGGTGTCTCGGTCGTCAACGCGCTCTCCACCAAGATGGCCGTCGAGATCCACAAGACCGGTTTCGTGTGGCGCCAGAAGTACACGAACTCGCTGCCCGGCCCGCTGGAGAAGGGCGAGTCCACCGACAAGAGCGGCTCGACCGTGCAGTTCTGGCCGGATCCGAACGTCTTCGAGACCGTCGACTTCGACTACCAGACGATCTACCGCCGGCTGCAGGAGATGGCGTTCCTCAACCGGGGCCTGACCATCAACTTCACCGACCAGCGGCCCGACTCGGCCGATGAGAACGGCGAGCCCCGGCACGTCAGCTTCATGTACGCGGGTGGCATCTCCGACTTCGTGCGCCACCTGAACGCCACGAAGAGCCCGATCCACAAGTCGGTGATCGAGTTCGGCGCCGAGGACAACGACGCCGGCATGGGCGTCGAGATCGCCATGCAGTGGAACGAGTCGTACGGCGAGTCGGTCTACACCTTCGCGAACCGCATCAACACGCACGAGGGTGGCACGCACGAGGAAGGCTTCCGCGCCGCGCTGACCACCATCGTCAACAAGTACGGCATCGAGAAGAAGTTCCTCAAGGGTGACCAGAAGCTCTCCGGCGAGGACATCCGGGAGGGCCTTGCCGCGATCATCTCGGTGACCCTGCGCGAGCCGCAGTTCGAGGGCCAGACCAAGACGAAGCTCGGCAACACCGACATGAAGAGCTTCGTGCAGAAGGTGGCGAACGAGCAGCTCGCCGACTGGTTCGACCGCAACCCGGCGGACGCCAAGCTGATCATCACGAAGGCGGACCAGGCCGCTCGCGCCCGGATCGCTGCGCAGCAGGCCCGCAAGCTGGCCCGGCGCAAGTCGCTGCTGGAGTCCGGCTCGATGCCGGGCAAGCTGGCCGACTGCCAGTCCACCGACCCGCGCGAGACCGAGCTGTTCATCGTCGAGGGTGACTCGGCCGGCGGCTCGGCCAAGTCCGGCCGGGAGAGCCGGATCCAGGCGATCCTGCCGATCCGCGGCAAGATCCTCAACGTGGAGAAGGCCCGGATCGACCGGGTGCTGAAGAACAACGAGGTCCAGGCGCTGATCACGGCGATGGGCACCGGCATCCACGACGAGTTCGACATCTCGAAGCTGCGCTACCACAAGATCATCCTGATGGCCGACGCCGACGTCGACGGCCAGCACATCCAGACGCTGCTGCTGACCCTGCTGTTCCGCTTCATGCGGCCGCTGGTCGAGCAGGGGCACGTCTACCTGGCCTCACCGCCGCTCTACAAGATCAAGTGGAACAAGCGGGGCGACGACGCGCAGTACGCGTACTCGGACCGTGAGCGGGACGGCCTGATCGCGCTGCGCCAGCAGAAGAAGGCGAACGCGAAGCCGGACGACATCCAGCGGTTCAAGGGTCTCGGCGAGATGAACTTCCACGAGCTGTGGGACACCACGATGAACCCGGACACGCGCACGCTGCGTCAGGTGACGCTCGACGACGCTGCGGTCGCGGACGAGCTGTTCAGCGTGCTCATGGGCGAGGACGTCGAGGCGCGGCGGTCGTTCATCCAGCGCAACGCGAAGGATGTTCGCTTCCTGGACATCTGATCCAGGGCGCCGTATCCACAGCGTGCTCCTTCTTTCCACAACGTTATCCACAGCTAGATGCGTGCTTTGGCCGTACTTGTCTGGTTTCACCTTGAGTAAGGGTTAATAGTGACTGACACTCCCGAACCCCCGGACGGCGACGAGACCCAGGACGACGCCGGCGGCGGTGTGACCCAGCGGGTCGAGCCGGTCGGCCTCGAGGTCGAGATGCAGCGCTCGTACCTCGACTACGCGATGAGCGTGATCGTGGGCCGTGCGCTGCCCGACGTCCGTGACGGCCTGAAGCCCGTGCACCGCAAGATCCTCTACGCGATGTACGACGCCGGGTTCCGCCCGGACCGCGGCTACGTCAAGTGCGCCCGCGTCGTCGGCGACGTGATGGGCAACTACCACCCGCACGGCGACTCGTCGATCTACGACGCCCTGGTCCGGATGGGTCAGATCTGGTCGTTGCGGTACCCGCTGATCGACGGCAACGGCAACTTCGGTTCCCCGGGTAACGACCCGCCGGCCGCCATGCGGTACACCGAGTCGAAGCTCTCGCCGCTCGCCATGGAGATGCTGCGGGACATCGACGAGGACACCGTCGACATGCAGGACAACTACGACGGGCGGACCAAGGAGCCGACGATCCTGCCGGCCCGGTTCCCGAACCTGCTGGTCAACGGCTCCGAAGGCATCGCGGTCGGCATGGCGACCAAGATCCCGCCGCACAACCTGCGGGAGATCGCGAGCGCCGTGCAGTGGCAGCTCGACAATCCGGAGTCGGACGAGGCGACCGCTCTCGAAGCGATGATGGAGCTGGTCAAGGGGCCGGACTTCCCGACCTACGGCCTCATCGTCGGGCAGTCGGCGATCAACGAGGCGTACCGGACCGGGCGCGGGTCGATCCGCATGCGCGCGGTGGTCGAGGTCGAGGAGGACCAGCGCGGCCGGCCGTGCCTGGTCGTGACTGAGCTGCCGTACCAGGTGAACCCGGACAACCTCGCCGAGCGGATCGCCGAGCTGGTCAAGGAGGGCAAGCTCACCGGCATCGCCGACATCCGGGACGAGTCGTCCGGGCGTACCGGTATGCGCCTGATCCTGGTTCTCAAGCGCGACGCGGTCGCCAAGGTCGTGCTGAACAACCTCTACAAGCACACCCAGCTGCAGGAGACGTTCGGCGCGAACATGCTGGCGCTGGTCGACGGTGTGCCGCGCACGCTGAACCTGGCGCAGTTCATCCGCTACTACGTCGATCACCAGATCGAGGTCATCCGCCGGCGGACCGCGTTCCGGCTGCGCAAGGCGGAGGAGCGCGCGCACATCCTGCGCGGTCTGGCCAAGGCGCTGGACATGCTCGACGAGGTCATCGCCCTGATCCGGCGCTCGCCCACGGTGGAGGACTCGCGTCAGGGCCTGATGCAGCTGCTCGACGTCGACGAGGTCCAGGCGACCGCGATCCTCGACATGCAGCTGCGCCGCCTCGCCGCCCTGGAGCGGCAGCGGATCCTCGACGAGCTGGCGAAGATCGAAATCGAGATCGCCGACCTCAAGGACATCCTCGCGAAGCCGGAGCGGCAGCGGGCGATCGTCTCGGAGGAGCTGGGGGAGATCGTCCAGAAGTACGGCGACGAGCGTCGTACGCAGATTATCCCGTTTGACGGTGAAGTGTCCATGGAGGACCTCATCGCGCGGGAAGACGTTGTGGTGACGATCACACGTACCGGTTATGCGAAGCGCACCAAGGTCGACATGTACCGCTCGCAGAAGCGCGGCGGCAAGGGCGTGAGCGGCGCGACCTTGCGGCAGGACGACATCGTCTCGCACTTCTTCGTCATCTCGACCCACGACTGGATCCTGTTCTTCACGAACAAGGGCCGGGTCTACCGGGCCAAGGCCTACGAGCTGCCGGAAGCCAACCGGGTGGCCAAGGGTCAGCACGTCGCGAACCTGCTCGCCTTCCAGCCGGACGAGCACATCGCGCAGGTCATCCAGATCCCGAATTACCAGGTCGCGCCCTACCTTGTGCTCGCCACTAAGAATGGCCTCGTGAAGAAGACGCGCCTGGAGGAATTTGACTCCAACCGCAGCGGTGGCATCATCGCCATCAACCTGCGGGAGGATGACGAGTTGGTGGGCGCGGTCCTGGTGGCATCCGAGGACGACCTGTTGCTGGTCTCCAAGAAAGCCCAGGCCATCCGGTTCAACGCCACGGACGACGCGCTGCGTCCGATGGGGCGTGCGACGTCCGGTGTGATCGGCATGCGGTTCGGTGACAACGACGAGCTTCTCGCGATGGAAGTGGTTCGCGAAGGCCTCGATGTGTTGGTCGCCACCGACGGTGGGTATGCGAAGCGCACGCCGATCGAGGAGTATCCGGTACAGGGCCGTGGCGGTAAGGGGGTGCTGACGGCCAAGATCACCGAACGTCGTGGTGGACTTGTCGGCGCTCTGGTGATCGACCCAGAGGATGAACTGTTTGCCATCACCAGCAATGGTGGTGTCATCCGGACTCCCGTGAAGCCTGTACGGCGCACGCGGGATCGGAACACAATGGGGGTCAAGCTGATGGACCTCCCAGAAGGTGTAACCATCGTGGCGCTTGCTCGCAATGCCGACGAGCCTGACGAACAGGACTAGTTGATGCCGGAGACACAGGCGAAGTCGGGGGGCCCGGGGACCTCAGCGACTCCGGACGATGCGGCCAAGAAAGACGGCGCCGCAGCGAACGGACGCGAGACCTCAGGGCGCGCCGCTGTCCCCGCCGATGCCCCGTCCCCGCCGAAGTTCACCCGGGCGCCCGGGATGGCACCGCCGCCCGGGGAGCCGGCTGCCGGCACCGAGGGCGCTGAGGCGAAACGTCCGGGCGGTCCGTCCGTGGTGAAGGGCTCGGCCGCCGTGCCGGTCGTCACCAAGGGCAAGGGCGCCGCGCCGGGGACGTCGGGGGCACGCACCGGTGCCGGGGCGCCGGCCACGGGCCAGAGCGCCCCGCCACGGCCGGCGCAGGCCGCGGCACCCGCCGCCGCACCCGGTGCCGCCAAGCAGCGGACCGGTTCGGCGGCTCCCGCGGGCTCGTCCGCGGTGGGGGCGGCCCGTGTCTCGGAGGCGGTTCGTTCGGCCCGGACGACGGTCACGTCCGCCGCGGCCCGCGGCCCTCGCCGGGCCCGCCTGAACCTGAAGCGGATCGACCCCTGGTCGGTGATGAAGTTCTCGTTCGCGGTGTCGATCGTGCTCTTCATCGTGGTGGTCGTCGCGACGTCGGTGCTCTACCTCGCGCTGGACACGATGGGCGTGTGGACCTCGGTCAACACCAGCCTCAAGGACCTGGTGACCGCCAGCGGCGGCTCGGAAGGCGCCTCGGGCGACTCGTTCCGGATCACCGCGTGGGGTGTGATCGGCACGTCGATGCTGATCGGGGCGGTCAACGTCGTGCTCTTCACGGCGCTGGCCACCCTCGGGGCGTTCATCTACAACGTCTGCGCCGACCTGGTCGGCGGTGTCGAGCTCACCCTCGCCGAGCGCGACTGAGCGAAACCGCCGGGTTGCGAGCCACCCCCGCTTTGGAGGCTCGCAACCCGATGCGGTAACGTTCCTTTCGCAGTTGAGGGGCTATAGCTCAGTCGGTTAGAGCGCAGAGCTGATAACTCTGAGGTCGCTGGTTCGATTCCAGCTAGCCCCACGAGATGATGGGTGGTCTGTGTCGACGGAAAGCGTCGACCGGATCACCTCGTCATGTCTGGTCCGAGGGCCGAGCCCCCGGAAACCCTACGGTGCGATGGTTGCGCTGGGTGCCCCGCTTACGCTTCATTTGAGCGTACGAGTACGTCGGTCACTGAGTGAGGGGAAGTATTCGTGCTGAAGAAGCTTTTGATCGTGGCCGGTGTCGCTGGTGCGGCGTACCTGGTCGTCAAGAAGGTCAAGGCGTCCAGCGACGAGCGCGCTCTGTGGCACGAGGCGACCACCGCTCCTGACCTTCGCTAGTTCAGCGAAGGGGCCCTAGCTCAACTGGCAGAGCACCGCCTTTGCAAGGCGGGGGTTAGGGGTTCAAGTCCCCTGGGCTCCACCAAGTTCGCCTCTCACCAGGCGAAATGCAAGACCTAGATCGTTGGGACCACATCGGGACCATCTCACCCCAGGTCCCACCGGCCCGCGACGGCTGATTTCAAGACCTCTCCCACCACTCCACGGCGGCGCTCACGGCGCGGCCAGAAGTGGACGTAGGTCTCTAGGGTGATTTCCAGCTTGGAGTGCCGTAGCGCCCGTTGAACCTCCTTCGGGTCCGCGTGGTTCGTGATCAGCGTGGTAGCGAAGAAGTGCCGCAAGGCGTGGAAGCCGCCGTGTTCCTCCGGCCAGCCGGCAGCCCGGCGCCACTTGACCCACTCGGCCGACCAGGTGCGATCCGTGAACGGATTGCCGTGCACCGTGGTGAACAGCAGCGGCACCCGGCGCCGGATCGGCCGACCGGACGTGATGTCCAGCATTTCGACCTCGACCGGCGGGTACTCCTTCACGTGGTACTCCAGGGCCGCCGCGACCATCGGATCCAGGTCTACGGCGCCCGCAGCGGGGTCGAAGGTCCGTACGCCCTTGGGCAGGCTGAGGTAGAACCCGCCGTACTCGCGGGGTGCGTACCGCAGTTGCTGAACGACGTGCAGCTCCTCGTTGTCGGCGTCGAGGCAGCGCGGACCGTGCTCGAAGCCGAGCGCTTCGCTGATCCGTAGCCCCTCGCCGGCCCCGAGCCAGAGCAGGCCGTGATAGCGCTCCGGGACCTTGTCGAAGAGGCGGAGCACGTCGTCGCGGTCGGGAACCCATTTCGGGGCGCGGCTCAGCCCACGGAACACCTGGGAGAGCTTGATCCCGTCGCAGGGGTTGTCGGTGATGACCTTGTCAGTGACGGCGCTGGACATCACCGCGTCGAACAGCTCGAAGTAGAGGCGCATGCTGGACTGGGCAATGCCCTCGGCGAGACGCTTTGCCAGCCACAGCAGCACGTCCGTCTGCGTGATCGAGCGCAAGGCGCGGTTGCCGAATGCAGGCACGAGGTGGAGCCGGATGTTCGACTCGATGCGGGTTTGAGTTTCCAGCGCCCAGCCGATGACGCGAGCCTGTCGCCAGCGCTCGGCGTAGGCAGCGAATGTGATGTACTTCTCAGCCAAGACCAGGCCGACCTCCGGGGCAGTGCCGGCCCGGCATGACAGGTCGAATTCCTCGGCGTCGGTTTTGCGCTCGAACACCCTGTCCTTGGTGTCGCCGGCGGCATCGGTGTAGCGGACCCTCCAGCGCTTGCCACGCCCGTACTTGCCGGACTTGATCCGCTTGCCGTCCTCGCCCTTCTTGGTCAGGTACCAGAGATCGTGAACGCCCACGTCACGCCACCTGGCCCATCACCCAGGCACGGACGGCGGTGGGGTCGTAGCGCAGGTGCTTGCCTACCTTGAAGGCCGGCGGACCCTTTCGGCGATGGCGCCACTGGTAGAGCGTGCCGGGCGGGACGCGGAGGTACGCGGCGGTCTCCTCGATCGACCACAGCTCCTCCGGGCCTTCGGGCGTGGTGTCCTGATCGGGAACCACTGTCAGCCGCTTGGTCATCTCGCCTCCTTCGCCGTGCCGTCCGCTGTTGCCGAGACATCACCTGGCGGGTCGCCGCTGGCGCGTTGCCGAGCTGCGGCGAGCTGTGCGCGGCGGTGGATGCGTTCGGAGATCGCTCGCAGTAGCCGGTGTTCGAGTGCGGGCAGGTCGGGATCGTCGTAGCGGGCCATTTCCCACGTGACTGCCGGGGCCGGGTTGGTGTCGGGCTGGGTGTCGGTGTCGGTAGTGATGCCGAGGAGTGCCTTGACCCAGGCGTGGGCGTGGGCGCGGTGGTCGGCCAGGGTTTTGCCGGACCAGTCGCGGGAGACGAGCACGCGGCGGCCGCCGATGCCGAGGGTGGTCTTCTGGTGCACGCGGCCCTTGCAGTGGCCAGGCCGAAGGCGTACGTGTGCCTTCTTTGGCTGGACGCCGTAGAGCAGCCAGTTCGCGCAGCGTTCCGAGCAGGGGGTGACGCGTAGTTCGTGCCAGAGCCGGTCGAGGTGGTCGCGTTGCGGGTCGCTGGTGACTTGGTGGCAGTCGGCCGCGGACTTGGTCACGTACTTGGTGATGTAGCCGATCGTGCGCTCGACGTCCTGTGAGCCGGGGTCGACGCCCTTGGCCTTGACCTGGGCGCCGAAGCGGACCAGGTGCGCCGGCTCGGCGTCCGGGTCGTCGTCGATGGCGTCCAGGGCCTCGGCCCAGGTCGGCAGCGGCCGTCCGGTGTCCGGGTCGACCCAGCTTTCGGTCTTGGCGTCCCAGGTCGGTGGTCGGTCGATCGGGTACCGGAGCCGGTCGGCCGCCGGCCACCACACCTGGTGGTAGGTGGCCTTGGCGACCAGTTCCAGCATGGCGCGGGGGATGGTGCCTCGGATCGCGAAGTGCGCGTGCGGCGCCAGCCGCCGTTGCGGTTCCACGCAGCCCGCGTATTGGACGTTCCAGCCGACGGCGCGGCGCAGGTTCTGCCAGTACCGGTCGAGCAGGCGGGGGAAGTGCACGGCGTCCCAGGCCGCCCGCCGGTAGTCATAGCGCGCCGGGTCGACCGGGGTGCCGAGCAGCGGATCAGCGTCGGTGTGCCAGCGCCGGCAGGAGCAGGGCCGCCCTTGGTGGATCGAGTGCACCGGTCCGTAGCTGTCCAAAGTCAGCGTCAACCACATCGACGGCCGGTGCTCGATGCCGTCCGCGCCAACGTAGGTCCGCCCGACCGTGCGCTGGTCGACCTTCTGCCGGGGCAGGTCGGGCACGTCCTGCCGCCGCTTGGTGGACCGCACCCGCCGGGGCGAGTCGTCGTTGCCCTGGGCAGCGTTGGCGTGGCCGGGCGCGATGCTGCCTCGCAGGCCTTCGGCGGCGATCTCCTGCTCGACCGCGTTGATGGCCGTGTCGATCCGGTCGAGTTCTGCCGCCCGCTCGTCGGGGTCCATCGCGGCGAGCTGGAGCGCGGCGCGCTCGAACTCCAGATGCGCTCGCGCGGTGATCAGGTCCCGTTGCCGTGGGGTGGCCGGTGCCGGGCCGGGGTGCGGTTCGTCGGTGCGGTGCCAGCCCTCGCGGATCTGGACCTGCCTCAGCCGTCGTGCCCGCTTGGCGCAGGGCGGGCATTTGGCTTCCAAGGTGGCGCCGCAGGGCAGGTCGACGAGTTCGGTTCTGCCGGTGGTCAGGTCGGTACGGCGTAGCGCGATGGGGCGGATGCAGACGCCGTGGTCGATGGCGAGGTCTTTGAGCGCGTCGACGGCGCGCGGTTGGGCGAGGCGAGCGGCCCGGGAGCCCGGCCGAGGCGGCGCTGCCTCGGCTGGGATGGTCAGGGTCGGAGCAGTCACCGGGTCACCTGCCCGATGACCGGGACCCCGTTCGGCCGAGTGATCGGCCGAGTCGGAACCGCCGCCACCGACGCAGCCGGAGCCGCTGCCGGGCTCTGCGCTGTCGGGGCAGCGGTCGGCGACGTGCCGGTGAAGACCAGCTTGACCAGGGCCATGAATGCCAACGCGGGCACGGCCGACAGTAGCCAGCCGGACGGGCTGGGCTGGGCGACGGCGAGTTGGGCGGCGAGTGACAGGGTTCCGGCGGCGAGGAGCAGGAATAGCGGGTAGCCGATCGGCGTGCGGGTCTGGCGGCGTCGTTTGATGGTGAGTAGGGCGGCGATGGGGACGAGTTCGGAGATGACGGCGTTGACCCAGCCGAAGGCGTCCGGGGTGCCGGCGGGTGCGTGGCGCATGGTCCAGTCGTGGACGTGGGTGAACGACGCCCACCCGGCGGCCACCGCCACGACGGTGAGGATGGCGGCCAGGGTCAGGCCCTCGATCCGGTCAGCGGTCAGCTTCACGCCGCACCCCCAACCGGCGCACCATAGAGGTAGGTCATCTCCTGCACGGCGTCGTCGTCGCAGTAGCTCAGCCGGACCCGCATCGGCGTCGGATCACCCTCCAGCACCACATAACCGACCCCGGGCTGGGTCTGGGGGATGCGGTCGCAGAGGGCGCCGCGGTCGCGCATGCCGTCGCCGAGGACCATGTCGACCTCGGCCGGTTCGGACAGCCGCAGCCCGATCCGGGTGGGGAACAGCCCTCGGGCGGGCAGCACCTCCTTGCGCGGGTCTTGGATCGCAGCGACCACGTGCACGCCGACCGCGCGGCCTTGGGTGAGGACGATGCCGAGCGCGGCCTTGATCCGGTCCTTGAGTTGCCGCTCGGTCAGGTAGGCGGTCAGGTTCGCCAGTTCGTCGATGACCAGCACGATCAGCGGCTCGTCCGGGGTCGGTTGGTGCTGGCGGGTGTGTCCGGCCAGCCGGGAGGCGCGCTGCTGGGCGACTTGGGCCGCCTGCTCGATCATGGCGGCCATTTCGGCGAAGTCGCGGGAGGCGAACCGGGCGAACAGCGGCCGGCCGATGCCGAGTTCCATGCCGCCCTTGGGATCGAGGCCCCACAGTTCGACCAAGCCGAGCCCGACGCCGCCGGCCAGGGCGCGGACGATGGACCAGATCACCGAGCCCTTACCGGAGCCGGTCGCGCCGACGATGAGTACCTGGGTGCCGAACAGCCGCAGCTGGTACAGGTCGCCGTCCTCCTGTACGCCGATCGGTAGGGCGGTGAAGTCCGGCACGGCCGGGACCGGCAGCGGGGCGATGGTCTCGCGCAGGGAGTCGCCGCGCATCAGGACCAGGACCACGGTGGCGTAGGTGGGGCCGGGGATGGCCTTGACCTGCCGGACACCGAAGGTGTGCGCCAGCCGTTCGGCGGCTTTGGCGAAGTCGTCCGGGATCTGCCCGGTCACCATCCGCACGGTGACCTCATCGCAGCCAGCCCGGCACCGGACCTTCCGGATCTCCGGGATGATGGTGCGCTTGTCGTAGGAGACCGACAGCTTCGCGGTGACCATCGCGGCCATCCACCGCCGCCGGTACACCAATCGCCGCACCTTGGCGAGGATCGGCCACCAGCCGAACCGCAGCCACGACAGCCGGTGCGCGAACGCCCAGCCGGTCGCCGCCGCCGCGATCCCGCCGACCAGCGCGGCGAGGGCCTGCCAGTCGTGGGCGAGGTAGAGCCAGGCCAGGCCGGTCGCCGGGAGGGTGGCGTACCAATGCCGGACATAGGTGGTGACCAGCCACGCCAGCGCTTTGACGATCTCCCAGACGACGACGAGCCAGATCGGGAACTTGACCACGGGGGTGCGGACGTTGAGCGGGGCGACGGGGATGGTCTCGCCCCGGATGATGTTGATCAGCGGCACGGTCAGCTCACCGCCTTGCCGTCGGCGCGGTCCAGGGCGGCCAGCGCTTGCCGGATGTTGTCGAGGCGTTCGGCGTCGCTGACGTTCGGGATCAGCAGCGCCCACGCCTCGATCCGTCCGATCACTCCGGCATAGCGGTGGACGTGCTCCCAACCGGTGAGCGCGTGCTCCCGCAGGGCTTCCTGGATGTCCTCCTGAAGGGCCTCCTGATCAGCTGCTTCCTCGCAGCCGTCGCAGCGATCCACGCCGGTGGTGAGGGGCTTGGTCTGGCTACAGCCGATGCAGGTACGCCATACGGTGTTGGTCGGTGTGGTGACGCGGGCAGCGTCGACTACCTTGGGCATCACAGCCCCTTCCCTTCGCAGGTGGGTGGTTGAGCGCCCGGGACCGGGGATGACTTCTTGGCGGTTGTTGGCCCCGCTCCCGGACGCGACAGAACGATCAGGCAGCCTTCGCACGGCTAGCCTCGTGCGGCGCCGTCATCCCGGTGGCCTTGACCGACCAGGCCAACCGCGACCGGCACTTGCTGCTGGCGCCCTTGCAGCGCTGCGAGTCCACATACGGCGTCAACGTGACGTCGGTGAACTCCACCATCGGCGGGTAGCCCGGCACCGCCGAGGCCGGCGGGACCGGCTGCTGCGCCGCCACGACCTTGACCTTGAACTCCTTCGACGCGCCGAACTTGCCCGCCTCCGGGTCCAGATCCAGCACCCGAACCAGCCAGATGCGCTCGCCGGTCTCCTTGTCGCGCAGCTGGTCATCGCCCTGCCCGCGCTTGTCGAAGTCGGTGGCCGGCTCCACCCCGAGGCACAGCGCACCGTGCGGAGCCACGTAGTCCCACGGGACCGGGACCTTGATCGAATTGGGTACCACTTGAGCCTCCGTCTACGTATCAAGTCGACAACTTGACTTGTTATGTTGAGACGAGTTTAGCTCGATGCGGCCCATCGTCAAGGCCATCGATGAAAAACCTCAGCGAAGAGGGAACGATCCTTCGATCTCATGCCGGTTCGCCGGGATCACAGCATCGACCGCGAACTGAGGCATGCCAGCTCGATCAAAGACCGTGACCAGCAGCGTCAGGACAGCATCCCGTTCGGTGATCTTCAAGAGCTCGGCTTCCTCGGCTGTAGGAAGCCGAGCCGAAATTCGTTCGGTTGCGTGATCGAAGTTGATGTCCTTGCGATCTTTCAAATGCCGCAGCACGCCATCGACAATGGCGGTCTTCCGGCCGATGTCCGTGCCGGCAGCCAGCTCGACCGGCACATACACCGCACTCAGTTCAACCGGGCCAACCTCGGCCTCCATGAGGCGCCGCCGCAGGATGACTGGCGTGTCCGACTCCAGGTCCAGCGCGGCCGCCGCCCGGTTCGGCGCCATGATGGCACCGACCCGCAACAGAGTGACCTCGGCATCCTCGCCCTGGTCGAGCAGTTCCAACGCCCTGTCGGCGGACTGCTGGGCGGCTGGGGAGGGCCGGCCTATGACGAAGCGGCCCTTGCCCTGTTGCGACTCGATCCAGCCGTCCTGCTGGAGAATGCCGAGCGCGCGGACCACAGTCGGGCGCGACGTGTCGAACTCGGCCATCAGCTGTGTCTCGCTGGGAATCGCAGTGCCGGGCGCGTAGGTCCCGTCCTCGATGCGCTGCTGCACAGCGTTGACGACAACCGCGTACTTCGGCGGCGGCACGTTGATGGCCATCCGACTCTCCGCCTGCTCGATGAGACAACAACTCGACTTGTCAACACCATAGAGCAAGTAGAGCGGAGACGGAACTCTTCCCGAGACGGCTACCCGATCGGCCAGCGTGCCCAGGAGACGAAACGCTCGTGGTAGCTGGAGGGCGGTGAGAGCTGGCCTTGTCTCAGCGTGTCGTCGACCGCGTCCCACATCTGCGCCGAGAGGTAGATCAACAGAACGGAGGGGAAGGTACGGAACTCCTCCAGCAGCGCCACCTTGGCCGGGACACATGGCCAGTTGGCCAGGCACACCCGGCAGTTCCACGAAGGCCGTGACGGAACATGCTCCGCGGTCTCTGCCGCTGGCACGGCCACGTCACGAACCCAACGCTGGAGGGACGCCGGCCACCGACAAGATCTGGCTGACTGCTCGGTCACCGCGGTCGAAGGTGCCCAAGTGTCTGCCTGGAGCGGGAGGTCTGGCCGGGGCATAGGCGTTCCATCGCTCGCCGTCGGACTGAAGCCAGCCAACGAGGGCGCCGGCATACATGACCATGTGGCCGCCGAGCATGGACTGGGCCAGCGTTACCGGGCCGGGCTGTACCACCTCGGCTACCGCAGCTCGGCCAACTACCTTCGCCTCCGGATGGTCCTGCCGCACCGTGGCAACCTCCTGAGTTGAGGCCCGCGCCCGGTCCACGAGACTGGAAGGCCACGCTGACAGGGCGCGGGGGTATCAGAGCGTTTCCTCATGCCACCCGACGCCGCATCGGGGAGCAGTCGGGGCAGGCGCGTCGCTCAAGCCGCACAGCCACTTCGCAGACCGGCACCGACCGGCGTCGTGAAACCAGCCGCCAGCCCCGCCCTTCGCAGGACTGGCACACGCCCGAGGAATTCGCCATGTGCCGATCGTGGTCGCTGAGCGTCGCCCAACCCATCACGCGCGATAGTCCATCGAGGAGTAACTTCAATCCGGCGACCGGATACCGGGCATCAAGCCGCTATCCGCACCGCAGATAAGGCGCGAGCGACCAGGGGAGAGATGCCATGAGCACCCGCGCAGCGGCCACGTTCTCCGTACCGGAACAACTGTGGGAAACCGACGCCATGCTCGATGCCTTGGCGGCCCGCGATATCGCCCAGATGTTCCGCCTGATTCAGCGTGAGACGCGGGTCAGTCAGACCCATCTCGGCGTCGCAACCGGCCTCAGCCAAGCCCAGGTCAGCGAGATCATCGGCGGCAGCCGTCGGGTCAGCAGCATCGACGTCTTGACTCGGATCTCGACCGGTCTCTGTATGCCGGCTGAAGCTCGCGTGGTACTCCTGCTCGGCGACCGCAGTCACAGCGCCACCTCGGCACCATCCGGTGATGTCTTCGCTGCCCAACCCGCGCCGTACGTCCAGGGCCTCGCCGAGGAAGCGCTGATCGAGCGCTTCGCGGACGTGGAAGCGGTCTACCCCAGCCGGTCGGAATTTACCTCAAAGATGCCGCCGCACGCCCTGTTTGACTGCGCCACCGACATCCGCGCCGTCGGCCTATCCCTCAACCTGATATGCCAGCAGTACGCCGACAGCCGCCTCGCCCAGCTCGCCCAGGACGGCGCCCGCATCCGCCTACTTTTCCTCGATCCGGCCGGCACCGCGATTCGACAACGCGAGATCGAAGAAGACATGACCGCCGGCCACCTCGGCGCGCTCACCGCCCTCAACCTGCAAGGCGTGCTCCGCGTACGCGACCGCCTACCCGCCGAAATGCGAGACCGGATCGAGGTCGCCACCTACGACCAGACGATCCGTGTCAACATCACCTTGATCAATGACTCGCTCTGCATCGCGCAGCAGTACCTGCCCCACGCGCGAGGGGTCGAGTCGCCCACGATGGTGATCAAGAAGCGGTGGCCGGCCGCAGGTCTGTACCACGTGTTCGAGCGCACCTTCGACGAGCTTTGGAGCGGTAGCCAGCCCCGATGACCGACTACAGCGACCTACTCCCGATCGCCCACCAGGCCGTCGACCTTGCCCGCGACATCATGCGCACCATGCAACCCGGCGTCCTGACTGCCAAGGGCGATCGCGACATGGCCTCCGAGGTCGACTACGCCATTGAAGAGCGAGTCCGCGCCTTTCTCGCCGAACAGACGCCCGACATCGGATTCCTGGGCGAGGAGAACGGCGCTAGCGGAGCCACTGGCGGCTTGATGTGGGCGCTCGACCCAGTCGACGGCACGGTCAACTTCGTTCACGGATCACCGCTCTGCGCAGTGTCGCTCGGCCTCATCATCGAGAGGCGACCCGTTCTAGGTGTCATCGACTTGCCCTTCCTTAGTAGCCGCTACTCCGCGGCTGAGGGCAACGGAGCCCACGCCAATGGCGAGACCATCGCAGTCAGCAGCACGCGGCAGATTGGCGACGCAGTCGTTGCGCTTGGGGACTATGCAGTTGGGCACAGGTCGGACGTCAAGAATAGGACTCGCTTCACTCTCACCCAACGCCTTGCCAGCAACGTGCAGCGCATACGCATGCACGGGTCAGCCGCCATTGACCTTGCATGGCTAGCGACGGGGCACATCGACGCGGTGGTCATGTTGGCGAATAAGCCTTGGGACACTTCGGCAGGTGTTGTGATCGCTCGTGAAGCCGGTGCCTTGGTAGTCGATCGCGACGGATCACCGCACAGCATTGAGTCCAGCGCGACGATCGCCTCCAACTCCGATCTACTGGCCGAATTCCTCGGCCTTGTTGGTGACGACCCGACGAGTCTGTAACGGCGCAACGCATCTCTCGGACGCACCGGAAGCTGACCACGGTCGGTAGTTTGCGGGCGGTGACCGAAGGATGAGCATCCTGTGGAGCGCCGGGGATCCCTTGAAGGTTTCGGGGTCGACGCTTCCGTAGCGTCCCGACCGCTTGTACCCAAGGCAGGGGAAAAACCCAGTGGACAACCGGTGGACAACGGTGGACAACGTCCGCCGGTCCGACAACTGTGGACGCGAACCCGAGCTGTGCCGGATGGCTCATACTCGATCCGCCAATGGATAGTCCGCTGACCTGCGGAGACGTAAGGCCTCCACACTATGCACAGGTCAAGCCACGGCGATCCCGATACTTGTTGGAGTAACAAAAGACCATCATCAACGTTGAGGAGGATTGGCTTAGTTCAGCCTGATGATCAACGCTGCACCGGGGTCGAACCGACCAAGATCCGGGAAGTGTGTTTAGGTCATCTGGAACGCTGCTCATGGTTACTCAGCTGGAGTCGCCATTGAGCAAGAGAGGCCCTCGGGTGCTCGCAACACCCGAGGGCCAGAAAAGTTCGGAACATCCTCAACCGTGTCACCAGTTCAAAGGAGAGTCACCAAACCAATGTCAAGAGTAGTGCGCCGTCAAGCGCGGCAACAGGACGGTCCGGAAAACGCAGAGCGTGACGGTACTCTGCCCCTGCGGTGGGCGCTGATCATCGTTGCCGGGCTGGGTAGCGGGCTGGCAGTCGGAAGCCTCGTGCACCTCGTGGCCGGGATCACCATCGGCCTGGCGGTGGCCACCTTCCTTCACAAGGTTCTGCCCAGCTCGTAGAGCGCGTCGTTCCCGGTCTGGCGAATCTAGCCGGGCCGGGGACCCGAGCGTCTTGATGTCATCCCCGCTGGCCCGCCGTGTCAGCAATTCGTCGATCCGCGTCGGACCTCTTTGTTGGCAGTGGCACGTAGTGGAACAAGACCTGCCTGGTTGCCGAATTGATCTCTTCTGAATCAAGGCGCCGCGCAAGCGCGGCGCGGCCGGTCGCGCTCGGCCTGCTGGCGGCGCAAGCGCCGGCATCGGCCGGCGCGCCGGCGGCATCGTTTACGGCGGGCATGCGCTGAAGTGCGGTTCCTACTGCTTCTTCTTGAAAGCTCCATACACGGCAAGTGCCAGGCCGATCGCAACGGTTTGATCCGTTACGAGCTTGTTGGGATCGAAGACCGGATCGTTGATGCTCATGACATTAGTGATGTGAAGAGCTAGCGCTGTGGCGATGTAGACCGCAATCGCGGCAAGTACCAGCCTCTTGGCATGGCGACGACTGAGCGACTGCCCGTTGGCGGCGAAGTTTTCTTGTACCTGATCCACTGCGGCATCCAGGTTGATCTTCGCCGAGTCGCCCTCATGCAGGTTTGCCTCGAAGGAGTGTTCAAGCTCTTCGATCTGCCTATCTAGAGTCGACCAATCAACCATGGCCGCCGGTTGATCCGACGTCACGGAGGCCGCCAGGCTGCTGGTGTCAAGGTCAGCAAACAACTTGCTCGTGTCGACCGTTGTTATCCAGGCGCTGGTGTCGAGGCCCGCGACGATTTTGCTGGTGTCGAAGGCTACCGTCCAAGCTTTGGTGTCTAAGGCTGCGAAGGCCTTGCTGGTGTCGAGGGTCGCGAAGAGCTTGCTGATGTCGGTGCCGGCGAAGGCCTTGCCGGTGTCGAGGGCGGCGAAGGCCTCGCTGGCATTGAGGGTCGCGAAGGCCTTGCTGGTGTCGAGGGTCGCGAAGGCCTTGCTGGTGTCGAGGGTCGCGAAGAGCTTGCTGGTGTCGAGGGTCGCGAAGAGCTTGCTGGTGTCGAGGGCGGCGAAGGCCTTGCTGGTGTCGAGGGTCGCGAAGGCCTTGCTGGTGTCGAGGGCGGCGAAGGCCTTGCTGGTGTCGAGGGCGGCGAAGGCCTTGCTGGTGTCGAGGGTCGCGAAGAGCTTGCTGGTGTCGAGGGTCGCGAAGGCCTTGCTGGTGTCGAGGGCGGCGAAGGCCTTGCTGGTGTCGAGGGCGGCGAAGGCCTTGCTGATGTCGGTGCCCGCGAGCCCCAGACTGCCGGAGGCTCGATTCGCGCGGGTTGACGGCTTGTCCGGAGACTCTTTCGGCTCAGTTGGTGCCTTATCCGGTTCTGCCTGCTCACCCTCGTGGTCATCCGGGCGGTGGTCGCTCATCGCTCAAGTTTTACATCGAGTGCTCTCGCGGTTCGTTGGTGGTCAGGTTTGTGGCTTCTGCCGCGCCGCTACGCGGCTTGCCACCGGAAATGATGGTTCCGGTGGCAAGTGGCGTGGCGGTGATGCTCGACTCAGGGCTCGCCGTTCCGCAAGATCAGTGGGACCATTTCGGGACCACGTGAGCCTGCAAAGCAGTGTCAGACATCAAAAGATGATCTAAAGGCACACCAGGTTAGAGGCCATCTGAATATACCGGAATCCATGATCTTGCATTTGGGGTTCAAGTCCCCTGGGCTCCACCACGACCGTGACGGTCCCTGTCCGAGAAATGCGGGCTGGGGCCGTTCGTCATTTCTGTACCGCGATGTGTTGGTGATCATGGTTGGTGGGCCACGCGAGCTTGTGGTTCTTTGATCTACTGGCTCGGTGAATCGCCGCTCCACCCTCCTGTTGTTCGCTCTCGCCGGCCTGGCCGGATGCTCGGCACCGGGCGCCGCCGTGCCACCCGCCAGCCCGTCCCCCGGCGCCGCTCCGGACTTCGGTTGGCCGTCGCGGGACCCGGCCCTGTCGAGCGGCTTCTGCTTCACCCTGGTGCACGGCCTGGCGCCGGCCCAGGTGATCGAGCAGCTCGGCGGAACCGAACTGGAGCGGGTCGAATGGCTGCGCCTCGTCGGCGGCGGCGACGGCGAGCAGGGCAGGACCGACCGGTTCTTCGTCGGTGTCGCCCGCATCGGCGAGTACTCCTTGATCGTCGAGGACAACGGGGCGCTGGGGGTCACTCAGAGCCTCGTGAGCCCGCTTTCCGAGGGTGGGGTGGTGGCGGGTTACCGCAGCGACGCTGCGGGCCGCGGAAGGCTTCTGGTGCTGCGGGACGAGGATCTCGTTCTGGACTACGACAGCGCCGTGCCGACCCGGCTCGGCGGCAGCCGGCCGGCCGAGTTCCAGGCCGCGTTGCGGGCGGTGGGCCTGGTCGGGGATACGACAGTGACGGACCCCACGCGGGCCGCACTGGCCTTTCTGAGCGAGCAGACCGGGGTTCCCCTGACCCGGGACTTGCTTGCCGAACGAACGTATCTGCTGGTCACAGTTCCGAAGATGTAGATACGCATATGCCCGTTCTGGGCGTGCCGAGGTTATCCACAGAGGAATGAACCGCCCCTGCGCGGCACAGTTTCGGCAGTTAGCCTGCGTTGCGTGAGCGAACGAAGACGCGCCGCCGCTGTGATCGTGCGGGATGGCCGTGTGCTGATGGTGCACGAGCGGAGCCGACGGTCCGGTGGCGGAGAGTGGTGGACCCTGCCGGGCGGCGGGCTGCGGCCCGGTGAGACGGCCGAGGAGGCGCTGCGGCGTGAGGTCTTCGAGGAGACCGGGCTGGTGGTCAGCGACGCCCGCTACGTGCTGGAGATGCCCTATCCGTCAGGCATGACGTCGGTCTTCGCGGTGACGGTGGCCGACGGCGAGCCACGAGCCGGTCAGGACGACGGTGCCGGCCCGGAGCCGCTGGGGGTGGACTGGCTGCCGGTGCCCGAGCTGCCGATCGAGACCAACGGGGTGCCGGTGCCACCGCTGATGGTGGTGCTGCCGACGTTGGCTCAGACCGACGGCGCCGAGTCGGTGACCGGCGGAGTGGCGGGCACCGAGGTCGACGGCTCGACGGCCGGTGCGGGCGACGGCAGGGCCGGCGCGGCGACCGACCGGCGGCGTTCCACGACGAAATAGGCGCAGCAGGCGGCGTAACCGACGGCCAGCAGGAGCCCGAGGATGCGCAGCGGCAGGGCGGCGACCGGCACCAGGGCGGTGGCGCTCACTGCCCAGCAGGCCAGCAGGGCGGTGTTCACGGTGTCGTGGCGTCCCCAGCCGCCGGGTGACCGGCGGCGGGCCTGGCGCTGGATCTCGACGACGAGCGCGTGCGCCATGCCGGCCGCGAGCAGGCCGAGCAGCAGGGTCGCGAAGATTGAGCGGTGACCACCGGCGACCGCGACCAGTGCGGTTGCACCGGTCAGCAGCGCCAGGCCGCTGACTGTCCCGACGCGTGCTCTCCGACGCTCCTCCACAAAATCTGACGGTCGGCATGATCCGCCGGAATCTGAGGAATTGGCTGGCGGCGACGCGATCCGGGCGTGGGTTACCTGCTCACTGCGGCCACGGCCCGCCACGGCATGCCGATCGGTCCGGCTGTTCCAGCGCAACGCCGTGCGCTTCGGCGGGCTGGCCACGGCTGGCCAGCCGGTGGACGGCGGTGGGCCGCCCGGCCCACGAGCCCTGTTCGGCCAGGGCCTGCAATTGCGACAACCCGACCCCGTAGACCGTCGGCGCCGACCGGCTACATGCCCGAGTTGGGATGGGTGTTTCACGCCGATGCGTTGCGCTTCGGGCGGGCTGACTGTGCTGGCTGGGCCGGAGGTTGGTGCTGACCCGGAGAACCTTGGTCGCCGCAGGTAAAGCCTGCGGCCGCATGTCTGCGTTCAGGGTGCGGTGTTCCACCCGGCGATGTTTTGCGCTTCGGGCGGGCTGACTGTGCTGGCCGGGCCGGCGGATGGTGGTGGGGCTCTTCCGGACCTGAGATGCCTGTTGCCGCGGGTAGGGCCTGCGGCCGCATGTCTGCGTTTAGGGTGCGGTGTTCCACCCGGCGATGTCTTGCGCCTCGGGCGGGCTGACTGTGCTGGCCGGGCCGGTGGTTGGTGGTGGGCTGTTCCGGCCCGGAGAACCCTGTTTGCCGCCGCCGAAGCGTGTCTCCCGGTCTGACGCTCCACGGCAACGACTTGCGCTTCGGGGCGCTGACCGGCTCATGGTGGGGACGCGGTGCGGGCGTGCTGCGATCCGGAGGCTGGGCGAGGAGTTGGCCGGCTGGCTGCTACGCAGCCCCGGCGTGCCTTGATCCACTGACTGGGCGAGGATGGCGGACATGATGGGAAGCCTGCAGACCGAATCCGCCCAAGCCCGCCTCGACCTGCTCGCCCCGCCGGTGGCCAAGGCTCTGGCGGTCTGGCCGGTCGAGGCGCCGATCGACGCTGACCAGGTCCTGGTGGCGCCGATCGACCCGGAGCTGGCCGACACTGCTGCCTTCTGCGAGGCCTACGGCGTCGGTCTCGCCGAATCCGCGAACTGCGTGATCGTCGCCGGGCGCCGTGGCGACGTCACGAAGTACGCCGCCTGCATCGTCCTGGCCACCACCCGTGCTGACGTGAACGGGTTGGTCCGGCGTCAGTTGGACGTGCGCAAGGCGAGTTTCGCCCCGATGGACGAGGCGGTGTCGCTGACCGGGATGGAGTACGGCGGCATCACCCCGATCGGCCTGCCGGCGTCCTGGCCGATCCTGGTCGACTCACGCGTCGTGGCCACCCCGCACGTGATCATCGGATCCGGGGTTCGGCACAGCAAGATTGTCATCGCTGGTCCGGCGCTGGGTGCGCTACCCGAGGCCCAGGTGATCGAGGGGCTCGGTCGCGAGATGTCCTGACGACGATCGTCGATGTCGTTCCACGTGAAACATCATCGACCGGCTTCGGTGGCCTCCCGCCGGGCGATCTCTTCGAAGGCGGCGGTGAGGGTGGCCGGTTCCTGGGCGCCCTGGACGGCGTACTTGCCGTCGATCACGAACGTCGGAACGCTGGTGATGCCGAGCTCGCGGGCCTCGTTCAGGTCGGTCTGCACCGCGCTGGAGCCGGCTTCGGAGTTGAGATAGGCCAGCGCGGCTGACTCGTCGAGGTTGATCGACGCCGCTACGCCGGCGAGCGCCGGGACGGATCCGATGTCGATGCCTTCGGTGAAGTGCGCCCGCTGCAGCGCGTCCAGCATGTCCGCCTGCCGGTCCAACGTCGCCGCCCAGGCGATCAGCCGGTGCGCGGCGAACGTGTTCGCCGCGATCGCCCGGTCGAAGTCCAGCTTCAGCCCGTCCGCCGCGGCGATCTCGGTGACCTGCGCGAACATCTGCTCGGCGCGACCTGGGCCACCGAACTTCGCCGCCATCGCCTGCTTGATCGGCAGCGGTTCGGGCACCGCGGTCGGGTCCAGCTGGTACGCCCGGTAGGTGACGGTCACGTCGCCGTCGAAGGTCTCCAGCGCCTTCTCCAGTCGCCGCTTGCCGATGTAGCACCACGGGCAGACCACGTCCGACCAGACCTGAATATCCACGTCACTCCGTCTCGAGAGGGATCGACTGCTCGGCGATCTGGCGCTTCAGTCGGGCCAGGATCGCCGTGCCACCACGTACCCGCAGGGGGCTGATCGCCTGGGCCAGCCCCATCCGGGCGTAAAGATCATCCGGCACGGCCAGGATCTCCTCGGCGGTCGCCCCCGCCAGCCCTTCCGCGAGGATGCCGGCGAATGCCCGGGTGGTCGGTGCCTCCGGCGGGCAGTCGAAGTGGGCGATGACGGTCCGGTCGAGCTGCACGTCGGCCTTGAGGAAGAACGGGGTCTGGCACTCCGGGACCTGCTCCATGCCGTCGTGACCGGCCAGGTCGGCGGGCAGCGGCGGCACCGCGTCGGCGAACTCCAGCAACATCTCGAGCACCACGTCGCGCGGTGCGGAGGCGAACTCGTCGACGATCTCGGCCAGCTTCGGCGGCATGTCAGTCACATCTCCGACCCTACGCGGCGCCCCTCCCCACTGCCGATCACGACCACCAGCCCGCGACCTGCAGGGCGGCGGCCTACCTGAGATCCGGCATCGCCGGATGGCCGGACGCCTGCTGATCCGCGCTCCGCGCCGGCACCACCGCGCTGTACTCGCCGGCCGCCGGCGGCGCCCCCGTTGCGGCACGTCGCTCGCCCGTTGCCCGGCGGCGACGCGCAGCGCTGCTGGGAGGCGGAGAGACTTCGACCTGGTTGGCAATTGGTGCCGGGGCGCCGCCGTCGGAAGGTGCACAAGCCCTCAGCGTGGCCGGTGCCTGGAGGTGGTGCTGGGAGGGCAGGCAGCGATCCGGTTGGCAACTAGTGCCAGGGCGACGACGTCGGGGAGGTGGACAGCCTTCGGTGTGGCCGGGTGCCTGGAGGTGGTGCTGGGAGGGCAGGCGGCAATCCGGTTGGCAACTAGTGCCAGGGCGACGGCGTCGGGAGATGGACAGCCTTCGGCGTGGCCGGGTGCCTGGAGGTGGAGCTGGGAGGACAGGCAGCGATCCCATCGGCAATTGGCGCCGAAGGTGATGGCGTTGGGAGGTGGACAGCCTTCGTAGTGGACGGCTGCCTGGAAGTACTGCTGGGAGGGTGGGCAGCAATCCTGCGGGGCGGCCAGAGGGCTGTTGATCGCGGCGAGAATCGGGCAGCCGCCGACGTTGGTAGGAGGGGCTACGTCGCTGAGGCGGGTGATCCGGTGAAGAGGATCAGGCGGCCGCCGACGTTGGCAGGAGGGCGACGTCGCTGAGGCTGATGATGCCGACGACCTTGCGATCGGCATCGCAGACCAGCAACCGGCGAACACCCCGATCGCGCATCGCCTGGACCGACTCCTCCACCGTCGCGCTCTGCTCGATCATGATCAGTTCGCGGCTGGCGATGGCGCCCAGGGTGGTGGCTGAGGTGGACAGGCCCTCGGCGACCGCGCGGACCACGATGTCGCGATCGGTCACGATGCCGGCCATGGTCGGGCCGCGGGTCACCACCACGTCGCCGATGCCCCGGTCACGCATGGCCTGGGCGGCCTCGTCGAGTGGGGTGTCCTCCGGCAGGTAGACAACCTGACGGGTCATCGCGTCCGCGACCAGTCTCACCATGCCTCTGCCCCTCCATCGGCGTTGTGACACGGTTACCCGACCTCCGTCGTGATTACACCCGCTACGTCCACAAGGGGCACTTCCTGGCGTGTTCCGCCGTGGCGGTCGCGCAACTCCACGTAGCCCTCGGCGAGGCGACGGCCGACGACGACCGTGCGGGGGATGCCGATCAGCTCGGCGTCGGTGAATTTCACGCCGGCTGACACCTGGGGGCGGTCGTCGACCAGCACCCGGACGCCGGCCCGGTCCAGGGTGGCGCCGAGCTGCAGCGCCGCTTCGACCTGGCCGTCGCGGCCGGCGGCGACGATGTGCACGTCTGCCGGGGCCACCGAAGCCGGCCAGACCAGGCCGCGCTCGTCGTGGTGCTGCTCGGCGATCGCCGCCACCGCCCGGGAGATGCCGATGCCGTAGCAGCCCATGAGGGGACGCTGCGGCTTGCCGTCGGCACCCAGCACGTCCACAGCGAACGCATTTGTGTATCGCCGGCCGAGCTGGAAGATGTGCCCGATCTCGATGCCGCGGCGGATGGTGAGCGCACCGGAACCGCAGGCCGGGCAGGGGTCGCCGGCACGGACGTCGGCGGCCTCGATCGTGCCGTCGGGGGCGAAGTCGCGACCGGCGACCACGTTGGTGGCGTGCCGGCCCGGCTCGTTCGCCCCGGTCAGCCAGGCCGTCCCGGGCGCGACCCGGGGATCGACCCGATAGCGGATCTTGATGCCTTGCGGGCCGATGTAGCCCTTCACCAGGTCGGGCCGCGACTCGAAGTCGTCGAAGAGGGTGGCGGTGGCGGGCGCCAGCACGGCGTTCAGCCGTTTCAGATCGACCTCGCGGTCGCCGGGCACGCCGATCGCCAGAAGCTCGGCCTCGGCGCCGGGGCGGTGCACCGTCACCACGACGTTCTTCAGGGTGTCGGCGGCGGTCCAGTCGGTCCGCCCGGCGAGCGCCCGGGCGTTGGCGAACTCCACCAGCGAGGCGATCGTCGGCGTCTCGGGAGTGTCGTGGACCTGCAACTCGGGCGCCGTCACCGGCTGGGCGGCCGGTGCGGGGGTGACGACCGCCTCGGTGTTGGCCGCGTAGTCGCACGCGGTGCACCCGACGAACGTGTCCTCGCCCACCTCGGCGGCGGCCAGGAACTCCTCGGAGGCGGAGCCGCCCATCGCGCCGGACACCGCGGAGACGATCGTGTGGTCGAGCCCGAGCCGTACGAAAATCCGCTGGTAGGCGGCGCGCATCCGTTCGTACGCCTCGGTCAGGCCGGCCTCGGAGAGGTCGAAGGAGTAGGCGTCCTTCATGAGGAACTCGCGGCCGCGAAGCAGGCCGCCGCGCGGCCGTGCTTCGTCGCGGAACTTGGTCTGGATCTGGAAGAGCAGCAGCGGGAAGTCCCGATAGGAGCCGGTCAGGTCCTGCACGAGCAGGGTGAACATCTCCTCGTGGGTGGGCGCGAGCAGATGGTCGGCACCGCGCCGGTCCCGCAGGGTGAAGATGTCGTCACCGTATTCCGTCCAGCGGCCGGTGATCTCGTAGGGCTCGCGGGGCAGCAGAGCGGGGAAGGAGACCTCCTGCCCGCCGGCGGCCGTCATCTCCTCCCGGACCACGTCGGTGACCCGGTCGAGCACGAGCTTGCCGAGTGGGAGCCAGGTGTAGCCGCCCGGTGCCGCGCGGCGGATGAAGCCGGCGCGCAGGAGGAGCCGGTGGCTTGGCACCTCCGCGTCCGCCGGGTCCTCGCGCAGCGTCTTGAGCAGCAACCTGGACATCCGAAGCAGCATGGCAACGAGCCTAGGGAGGAGGTACGACGAAAAGCATCCGGTTATCTCCGTGTCGCCATCATCACGTTCCGTTCGCTCGCCGCCCGGTGGAAAACTTTCCGGGCAACCAAAGCTGAACAGACGTTGGGAGGCGGCATGGCCTGGCGCAGCTTCGTGGCGATGGGTGACAGCTTCACCGAGGGCATGTGCGACGAGTATCCGGACGGGACCTACCGGGGCTGGGCCGATCTGGTCGCCACCCGCCTGGCCGTCGACTCCGGACCCGACTTCGGTTATGCGAACCTCGCGGTTCGCGGCCGGCTGCTGGACCGGGTGCTCGCCGAGCAGCTCGAACCGACCCTGGCGATGCGACCCGACCTGGTCAGTTTCGCGGCCGGCGGCAACGACATCCTGCGGCCCCGGACCGACGTGCCGGGCCTGCTCCGGCGTGCCGAGCGGGCGATCGAGCAGATCCGGGCGACCGGGGCGGACGTGGTCCTCTTCCGGTTCGCCGATGTGGCGGCACACATCCCGGGCGGTCAGCGGATGATCGCCCCGCGGGCGGCGCTGCTCAACGACGGGGTCCGCGACATCGCCGTACGCCAGGGCGCGCACCTGATCGATCTTTTCGCCGACGACGCGTTCCGGCACCGCGAGATGTGGAGCGACGACCGCCTGCACCTGTCCGAGCTGGGACATCGCCGGGTGGCCGGGCACGTGCTGACCGCGCTCGGCGTCGGCGTGCAGGAGGACTGGATGCTGGTCCCGCCGGCGCCGCAGCCGACGCCGTGGCGCCTGGCCCGCAGCGCCGACCTGAAATGGGCCCGGGAACATCTCGCCCCCTGGGTCGGGCGGCATCTGCGTGGCCGGTCGTCCGGTGACCTCGTCGCGGCGAAGCGCCCGGTGCTGGCCCCGGTCGCCGACTGAGAGGCGCTAGCGTGACAGTCATGTCCGTTCCGAACGATCCGGCGCAGGCGCTGCAGGCCTACGCACATCCCGACAAACTTGTCACCACCGAGTGGCTCGCCGCCAACCTGGACACGCCCGGCCTGGTCGTCGTCGAGTCGGACGAGGACGTGCTGCTCTATGACACCGGCCACATCCCCGGCGCGGTCAAGGTGGACTGGCATCTGGAGCTCAACGACCAGCTGACCCGCGATTACCTGGACCCGGCGGCGTTCGCCGCGATGTGTGCCGCGAAAGGCATCGGCCGTGACGACACGGTCGTCTTCTACGGCGACAACTTCAACTGGTGGGCGGCGTACGCGCTGTGGGTCTTCAGCCTGTTCGGGCACCGCGACGTGCGGCTCCTCGACGGCGGCCGGCAGAAGTGGGCCGCCGAGGGTCGCGAGCTGACCCGGGAGAAGACCGTCCGGCCGAAGGCGGACTACCCGGTGCCGGTCCGTAACGACGCCGAGATCCGGGCGTTCCGTGACCAGGTGATGGGGCACATCGCCAGCGGCCGGCCGCTGGTCGACGTCCGCTCCCCGCAGGAGTACACGGGCGAGCTGACCCACATGGAGGCGTACCCGCAGGAGGGCGCGCTGCGTGGCGGTCACATCCCGGGTGCGGTCAGTAAGCCGTGGAAGTCGGCGGCGAACGACGACGGCAGCTTCAAGCCGCACGACGAGCTGGTCAAGATTTACCGCGACGAGCTGGGCCTGGAGCCGGCCGACGACGTCATCGCGTACTGCCGGATCGGCGAGCGGTCGAGCCACACCTGGTTCGTCCTGCACCACCTGCTGGGCTATCCGCAGGTGCGCAACTACGACGGCTCCTGGACGGAGTGGGGCAACCTGGTCCGGGCGCCGATCGCCCGCGGCGCGGAGCCGGGTGGCCTGAGCTGATCCGGGCTTGAGCTGATCTGAGAACGGGCGAGAAAACTGTCGGGGGTACCCGGTAGCTTTCTCGCCCGTGAGCAACACGTTCCAGGTCGACCTCCGGGGCATCGTCGATCTGCTCAGCCACCATCTGTACGCGAGCCCACGCGTCTACATCCGCGAGCTCCTTCAGAACGCCGTCGATGCGATCACCGCCGTCGGGCCCGACCACGCCGGCCGGGTGGAGATCGTCACCGGCGACACGCTACGGATCAGCGACAACGGCATCGGGCTCACCGAGGCGCAGGTGCACGAGCTGCTCGCCACCATCGGCCGCAGCTCGAAACGCGACGAGCTGGGCTTCGCCCGGCACGAGTTCCTCGGCCAGTTCGGCATCGGTCTGCTCTCCTGCTTCATGGTGGCCGACGAGATCCGCGTGCACACCCGCCGCGAGGGCGCCCCGGCGGTGCTCTGGACCGGCTTCTCCGACGGGCGTTACGAGGTCGCTCCCGGCGCGGAGCGCGAGCCCGGCACGACGGTCACCCTGGTGCCGCGCCGCGGCTCCGAGCATTTCCTGACCGGTACGACGGTGGCCGAGCTCGCCACGCTCTACGGCTCGCTGCTTCCCGTCGAGGTGCGGGTCGACGACCGGCGGATCACCGGCGGCGGAGCCCCCTGGGAGCTGCCGCCCGAGTCCCGTTCGGCGTTCGCGGAGCGGACCCTCGGCTTCCGCCCGTTCGACGTGATCGAGCTGAACGTGCCCGCCGCCGGCCTCACCGGTGCCGCGTTCGTGCTGCCCACCCCGGTCAACCCGGCCAGCCGCGGCGGTCACCGCGTCTACCTGAAGCGGATGCTGCTCGCCGAGAGTGTCGAGGGCCTGCTGCCGGAGTGGGCGTTCTTCGCCCGCTGCGTGGTCGACAGCACCGAGCTGCGCCCGACCGCCAGCCGCGAGTCGCTCTACGACGACGGGCAGCTCGCCGAGGCCCGCGAGGCCATCGCCGACCAGATCCGCGGTTGGCTGGTGCGCCTGTCGGCTACCGACCCGCGCCGCCTCGGCGAGTTCCTGCGGGTGCACCACCTCGGCGTCAAGGCGCTGGCCCTGCACGACGACGAGATGCTGCGCCTGGTCGAGCAGTGGTACCCGATGCAGACCAACATGGGCGAGATCACCCTCGCCGAGTTCCGCGAGCGGTTCGGCGTGCTGCGCTACGCGGCCACCGACGACGAGTTCCGCCAGCTCGCCGCCGTCGCCGCGGCCCAGGACGTGGGTCTCATCAACGGTGGGTATGTGTACGACGCCGATCTGATCCAGCGGCTCGCCGCCGCAGATCCGGCGATCCAGGCGGAGCGTCTCGACCCGACCGATCTGACCACCCGTTTCCTGCCGTTGGAGGCGGAGACCGAGTTGTCGTTGCGCCCGTTCCTGGCGGCCGCGCAGCGCCGTCTTGACCGGCTCGGCTGCGAGGTCGTGGTTCGCGCCTTCGACCCGGTCACCCTGCCGGCGCTCTATCTGGTGAGCCGCGCCGCTGCGTTCCACGGCGAGTTCACCGCGAGCCGTGACCAGGCTGACGACCTGTGGGGCGGCGTGCTGGACGCGCTGGCGCGCACCGTGCCGACCGACCGGCCCCAGCTCGTCCTGAACCACCGGAACCCGCTGGTCCGCCGGGTGACCGCGCTCGCCGACGCGGAGCTGGCCGGCCTCGCCGTCGAGTCGCTCTACGGTCAGGCCCTGATGCTCGGGCACCACCCGATCCGGCCGGCCGACGCCGCGTTGCTCACCACGTCCTTTCTCGGTCTGCTGGACCGGGCCGTCCCGCGGGAGGCGTCCTGATGAAGACCACCGAGGAACTCTGGAGTCTGCTCGGCGAGGCCCAGCACCTGCCCTACGGCGCGGCGCAGATCGCCCTGGTCGAGCAGGTGCTGCGGCACGTCGACGCGGCCGGTGATCCGGAGCTGGCCTTCCAGGCGCGGCTCTTCGCCACCAGCGCCTACGTCTACGGCGGCGAGCCGGCGAAGGCGTTCCCCGCCTTCTCCTGGTGCGTCGCGGATTTCGACCGCAACCCGGCGGCGTACCACCAGCGGCGCAAGCACAGCCTGCTGTGGCTCTTCAAAACCATGATCAACGCGTTGACCGACTTCCCCGAGGTGCCGCTGGCACGCACCTACGCCGTTCTCGACGACATGGAGCGGCGTTACCGGGAGAACGGCCACGGCATGCAGCCGGTTTACAAGCACTGCTACCTGGTGGCCAGCCACATCGGTGACCTCGAGGCCGCCGACCGCTGGTTCGAGAAGTGGCAGGCGGCTCCCCGCGACTCGCTCTCCGACTGCGCCGGGTGCGAGCCGACCACGCTGGTCTGGCACCTCAACACCCGCGGCCGGTATGCCGAGGCCGTCGAGCGGGGCGTGGCCACGCTCGCCGAGAAGCTGGACTGTGTCGAGCAGCCGCAGGGCATCCTCAGCGAGCTGATGGAGGCCCTGGTGCGGGTCGGCCGGCTCGACGAGGCCGCTGACGCCCACCGCCGGGCCTACCTGGTCGAGCGGAACAACCTGGCCGACCTGAGCGAGATCGCCGACCACATCCAGTTCTGCACCCGAACCGGGAACGAACACCGGGCGCTGGAGATCCTGCAGCGGCACATCGACTGGCTGGAGCGTGCGCCGTCACCCGCCGCGGCCATGCAGTTCGCGGCGTCCTCCGCCGCGCTGCTGCGCCGGATCAGCGAGCGCGGGCACGGCGACGCGCCGATCCGCCGCACCGGGCGTGACGAGATCACGGCCGCCGAGCTGGCCGTGGAGCTGACCACGGTCGCGACCGATCTCGCGGCCGCCTTCGACGCGCGCAACGGCACGTCGTACCAGAGCAAGCTCATCGCCGAGACCCTCGACCCGGAGCCGTACGGTGTGGAGCTCGCCCTGTCGGCGACCGCCCGGCGGGCGCCGGCGCCGGTCCAGGCCGAGGCCCTGGCCGCCGAGCCGGCCGCGCCGGTGGTGGTGCCCGAGGTCTCCGCTACCGAGCTGCTGGACCTGGCCGACCAGCACTGGGAGGCCGACCGTGACGAGGAGCTGGCTGCCGTTCTCGACGCCTTCGACGCCCGGTTCGGGGAGCCGGCGGACGCGGCGACCGCCGCCCGGCTCTGGCGGGCTCGCGGCCAGCGGCTCCGGTTGTCCGACGACGCCGACGGGGCGGTGCGGGCCTGGGAGCGGGCGATCGAGCTCTACACCGAGGCGGGCGACACCGGTGCGGTGATCAAGCTGCGGGCCCGGGTCGGACTGGAGCGGGGTTTCGCCGGAGAGCCGGCGGAGGGACTCGCGGCTGTCGAGGCGGACGTGGCGTACCACGACGAGCACGGCGGTCCGGAGGACCGTGCCGCCGCGTGGTTGCGGCTGTCCACGATCTACCTGCTGCTGGACCGGATCGACGAGGCCAACGAGGCGAGCGATCGCGCTGACCAGCACGCCGAGGAGGTTCCCGATCCGCGCCGGCAGGCGCAGCACGCCATGGTGCGGGCCCGGAACCGGGCCGCGGCCGACCGGGACGAGGAGGCGCTGGCGGCTGCCCGGGCCGGCTGGGAGTTCTACCGCACCCACGGCCCGGCCCGGATGAGTGCGCAGGCCGCCGCGGTCTTCGGGCACCTGGCCGACGACCCGGCCGAGACGGTGGCTGCGTTCGACGAGGCGCTGGCTGCCGGGTTGTCCGGGCCGGTGCTCTCCGCCCGGGTTTACCGCGGTCGTGCCCTGATGCAGCTCGACCGCGCCGCCGAGGCGATCGACGACCTGGTCGAGGCGGTGGCGATCTGCGCCGAGCAGGGCATGGACGAGGGTGGGGTGTTCGCCCGGCAGGACCTCGCCCAGGCCTACCGGATGGCCGGCCGTCAGGCCGAGGCGATCGAGGTCGCTGAGGAGGCGCTGCTCGGCTTCGAGCGGCTGGGCTTCGAGGAGCCGGCGAACGACACCCGATTCCTGCTGGCCGGTCTCTACCGTGATCTCGGCGACAGCGCCCGGGCGCTGGAGGTCTTCCGCGACCTGATCGAGCGGCTGGAGGACAACCCGGCCGGCCGGGGCCAGATCGGTGAGCAGGCCGGTGTGCTGCTCTACGACCTGGACCGGGACAGCGAGGCGGCGTTGACCTTCCAGGCCGCGGCCGAGGCGCTGCGCACGGCCGGGGATCTCGCCGGCGAGCTGCGGCTGCTGCGGCGCCGGTTGATGGCGCTCAACTACGCCGACGAGATGCCCGCGGCGGAGCAGTTGATCGAGCTGGTCGCCGAGCGGTATGCGCAGCTGCCGGACGAGCTGGCGGCTCAGCCGGGCGTCCGCTGGGGCCAGTCGATCTTCGCGTTCGAGGTGGGCAACCTGTTGATGCGCCGCGGGCGGTATGCCGAGGCGGTGCCGCATCTGCGGGGCGCGCCGGAGCGGCTGCGGGAGATCGGCGCCGAGGACGACGCCGACCGGGTGGCGGGCATGCTCGCCGAGGCGCTGCTGCGGTCGGGGTCGCCCCGGGAGGCCCAGGAGATGCTCGACACACTGCTGAAAGGCATGCACCCGGACGCTCCGACCCGGGAGATGGCGGCCGATCTGTATGAGGAGGCGAGGGAGGCCACAAATCGGCTGAACGACCGTTAAGCCGAGGCTTGACATCGGGTTACAGTTGCCGGGTGACGACGGTAGATCAGCGGCACCGGACGACCCCGCCGGCGCCTCGGCGGCGGTCACGCCGCGACGAAATCCTGGAGATCGCGGTGGGACTGTTCGCGTCCCGCGGCTACCACGGCGTGTCGATGGACGATATCGGCTCCGCCGCCGGCGTCACCGGGCCAGCCCTCTATCACCACTTCGCCGGCAAGGAGGCGATGCTGGTCGCGGCGCTGATCCCGGTCAGCGAGAGCCTGCTGGAGGGTGGGCAGGAGCGGGTCGCCCGCCATCCCGAGGAAGCGGAGGCGGCGCTCGCCGACCTGATCGACTTCCATGTGGACTTCGCGCTCGCCAACCCCGCGGTGATCGCCCTGCACCTGCACGAGCTCGACCGGCTGCCGGAGGAGCCCCGTCGGCAGATCCGCCGGCTCCAGCGTCTCTACGTCGAGGAGTGGGTGGGTGTGCTGTCCCGGGTGCGCCCGGAGCTGGACGCCGCGGAGGCGCGAGTGCTGGCACACGCCGCTTTCGGCCTGATGAACTCGACGCCGTTCCTCGGCGGCGAGGTGGAGCGGCGCCGGCGGGCCGACCTGCTGCGGGACGCCACCATGCACGCTTTGACCGGCCACTGAGCCGCCGCGCGCGGCGGGAGGGCCAGGCCTTCTGCCGCAGCTCGGCTCCGCGGAGGCGGCCAGGGCCATCAGTCGCCACCTCGTGCGGCAGGCGGGCCAAGCCCTCTTCCGCCGCCTAGCGCGGCAGGCAAGCCAGGGCCAACGCGGCGGAAGGGGCTAGGCCTGAGCGAGACGCATCCTGCCGGATGTAGCAAAACGGAATAATGCTCCTACGGCGCCCCACGCGAAACGGCGACGCCCAGGAATCAGCAGGCAGCACGACAGCGCGGACCTGACCGCACAACGGCCCGGCCGCGCAGGGGAACACCATCGGCAGCGCCCGACGTGGGCAGGAGACCCCTCCCACCGGGCGGAGGAAACCGACAGAGAAGAGCGCCATGATCGAGTCGTTGCTCGTCGCCAATCGGGGCGAGATCGCCCGCCGGATCATCCGGACCGCGAAGCGGCTGGGGATCCGGACGATCGCCGTCCACTCGGAAGCCGACGCGGATCTGCCGTTCGTCGCCGAGGCCGACGAAGCGGTCTGTGTCGGTCCCGCCAATCCGGCTCTGAGCTACCGCAACACCGAGGCGATCCTGGCCGCCGCCAAGTCGACCGGCGCACAGGCCATTCACCCCGGCTACGGCTTCCTGAGTGAGAACGCGGACTTCGCCCGTACGGTCGAAGCCAGCGGCCTGATCTGGGTGGGGCCCGACGCCGACGCGATCACCGCGATGGGCGACAAGATCAATGCTCGGAATCTGATGGCCGCGGCCGGCGTGCCGGTCGCGCCGGGGACGCAGGACCCGGCGGCGACGGTCGAGGCCGCGCTGGAAGCGGCCGAGGCGATCGGCTTCCCGGTGATGGTGAAGGCCGCCGCGGGCGGCGGCGGCATGGGCATGGCGGTCGCGAACGACGAGGCCGGCCTGCGCACCGAGTACGACAAGGTGCGCGCGTTCGCCGAGCGGATGTTCGGCGACGGCGCCGTCCTGATCGAGCGCTACTTCCCCCGCGTGCGGCACGTCGAGGTGCAGATTCTCGGTCTCGCCGACGGCCGCGTCGTCGCTCTCTCCGAGCGGGAGTGCTCGGTGCAGCGCCGCAATCAGAAGCTGGTGGAGGAGGCCCCGTCCCCGGCGGTGAGCCCCGAGCTGCGCGCACGTTTCCTGGCAGCTGCCGTCAAAGCCGGCGAAGCAGTCAATTACCGCAACGCGGGCACTGTGGAGTGTCTGCTCGACCCGGGCACCGGAGAGTTCTTCTTCCTGGAGATGAACACCCGCCTGCAGGTCGAGCACCCGATCACCGAGATCATCCACGGCATCGACCTGGTCGAGCAGCAGCTGCGGATCGCCTCCGGCCTGGAGCCCAATGTGGATCTCGACGCCGCGACGAGCGGGCACGCGATCGAACTGCGGATCAACGCCGAGGACCCGAAGCGGTTCCTGCCCGGTCCCGGCAAGGTCGCGACCTGGGTCGAGCCGCAGGGTGCGGGCGTGCGGGTCGACTCCGGATATGCCGAGGGCACCACGGTCACCCCCTTCTACGACTCGCTGATGGCGAAGCTGATCGTCACCGGCGCCGACCGCGACGAGGCGATCGCCCGGGCGCGGGCCGCCGTCGCCGGCTTCCAGATCGCCGGCCCGAAGAACAACCTGCCGTTCTTCGCCGAGTTGCTGGAGAACGAGGAGTTCCTCTCCGGTGACTACGACACCGGCATCGTCTCCCGGATGAGGTGAGGTCATGACTTCGGTGAGCATCCGTGAGGTCGCGCCGCGGGACGGGCTGCAGAACGAGGAGCCGGTCCCCACCGACGCGAAGGTCCGGCTGATCGACGAGCTGAGCCGCACCGGCGTGCGCCGGATCGAGGCCGTCTCGTTCGTCCACCCGAAGGCCATCCCGCAGATGGCCGACGCGGACGAGGTGTGGTCCCGGGTCTGGCACAACCCGAACGTGCGCTACTCGGCGCTGATCCCGAACTCGCGAGGCGCCCAGCGGGCGATCGCCGCCGGCTTCCGGGAGATCGAGGTGGTGGTGTCGGCCAGCGACACCCACAACCGCCGCAATCTCAACCGGTCCACCGAGGAGTCGCTGGACGACATCGCCCAGCTGATCCCGCTGGTGCACGACGCCGGCGCGACGCTCGAGGTGATCGTCGCGACCAGTTTCGGCTGTCCGTTCGAGGGTGACATCGATCCGGACCGGGTGGCCGGCATCGTGGCCCGGGTCCGCGCCGACGGCGCGGATCGCATCGCCTTCGGCGACACGACCGGCATGGCCACCCCGCGCCGGGTCCGTGACCTGCTCTCCGCGGTACGCCCGGACCTGCTCCACTTCCACAACACCAGAGGTACGGGTCTGGCGAACATCCTCACCGCCCTGGAACTCGGGGTGACCGAGTTCGACGCCAGCGCCGGCGGCCTCGGTGGCTGTCCCTACGCGCCCGGTGCGTCGGGCAACGTCGCCACCGAGGAGGTCGTGCACATGCTGCACGACATGGGAGTGGAGACCGGAATCGACCTGGATCGTCTGATCTCGGCCGCTGAACTGGCCGAAGAGATCGTCGGGCGGACGCTGCCGTCCGGGGTGCTCCGCGCCGGTCCCCGATCCCGCCTGGTGTGATTCTCGCTGCATTTTCCTGCGATCATTTTTCCGATTTGTCCGCGTGACTTTCGGATCGCCCCCGTCGTTACCAATACCGAGTGGCAAATATCGCCTGTTCCTGACTCTTCACCTCGAAGTGGTCAAGACAGGTGAATCGGCCACCGGTCGAATTGGTGACGACGAGGGGTGGATCATGACGGGTCGGGAGGTCGAGCGCGACGAGCGCACGGCGTGCCGGCCGCTGCCGATCACCCCTGGCGCCTCCCCGCTCATGCCGTCCCCGAACCAGGGGGCGGAGCGGCGGACGGAGCGCCGCGCGGGCCGTACCGGATCCCGGTGGGCTCTGCGTGCACTCGTCGTCGTCGGTCTCGCCGGTGCGGCCTGGCTGCTCACCGGTGCCGCCGCGCACGCCGCGGACCACGACTCGGAGCCGGCCGGCTCGCTGCTCGGGTCCACGCTGGACAGTGTCGTGTCGGTTCCCGGGAACGAACCCGCGGTCGGCGAACTCCTGAAGGCGGCCGTCCAGCCGCTGGAGTCCGCACCGAAGTCCCACCGGCGTCCCTCCAGCGGTTCTCCTTTCAGTCTTCCGCCGCGGGGGAACTCAGCCGTGACGTCGATCCTCGCGGCACCGGAACGGGTGCTGTCCGGGCCGGTGGAGACGCTCGACGAGGTTGTGCACGACGGATCCGCGATCGACGCGGAGACCGTCGACACGGTCCTGCGAACGGTGACCGCTCCGCCGCGTACCAGCGGTGAGAAGGCGGACGACAGCTCGCGGACCGCGTCGGCGGACATCGCCGCGGATCCGGTGACCGAGCCCGCACCGGCGGAACCTGCACCGGCGGAACCCGCACCGGCGGAGATCAAGCCGGCGGAGACCGAAATGGCGGAAAAGCCGGACGGCGCCGAAGCGAGTGACAGCACCCCGGCCTCCCGTGCCGGTTCCGGCGTCACGCCGGCCCGGAACGCCGAGGCCCCGTCCCGGTCCAAGGTCCACCGGCACGTCCCGGCCGCCCGGCCGTCCGTGCCGGAGACGATCCGTGAGGACACGCCCGTCGACGACGGGCCGGCGCCGATGCGGATGAACCTCGGGGCAGTCAGCGGCATCCCGGCCGGTGGGTCGGGAGCGTCTCCGGAGGTCGGCGCGGCAGCCGTCCTTCCGGCCCGGGTCGCGAACGGTGCGGTGGCGAGCCACCTGCGCCCCCTCGCGGCCGATGTCGAGGTCCGGCGGCACGACGCCGAGGCCCCGACCGTCTCACCTGACTAGTGAAGGTAACGGCGCTTCACGGCAAGCGTCCGGGCTGGAGCGGCTGCGAGATCGCGCAAACAGCTCAGAACCTCACACCACCACTGCGAGAAGCAGACAGGTCAAGGTCGGAGAAAAACGCGCCAGGGCACCGCTGCGCCCGAAAACGGATTCCGGAACACCCAATTGAATATGCGGAAAACCATTTGCTGACCATTTGCGAAAGGCATCTCTTTCTCATGAAGAAGACGTGGGTTCGTAAGACTCTGAGCGTCGGTGTCCTGGCCGCCGGTGCCCTCCTGTTCGCTCCGGCCGCCGCCGCGCAGGCCGACGTCGACCAGGTCACCTTCGGCAACTTCGGTGGGCTCAACGGCACCCAGGTCGCCGTGCCGGTCAAGGTCCCGGTGAACGTCGTCGGCAACGCGATCGGCGTCGGCGGCGTGGCCGTCAGCAAGGGCGTCGGGGCCAACTACCTGGAGAGCGCCAGCACCGGGGACGTCGACCAGCTGTCCGCCAAGAACGTCGGTCTGCTCAACGGCACCCAGGTGGCGGTTCCGATCACCGTTCCGGTGAACGTGGCCGGCAACTCCGCCGCGGTGCTCGGCAAGGCCTTCTCCCACGGCGTCGCCGCGAACCGGGTCGAGAGCGCCAAGACCGAGCACGGCTGGGGCGGCGGCGACGGGGTCGGCGACGTCGACCAGATCAGCGCCTACAACGTCGGCGCGCTGAACGGCACCCAGGTGGCGGTCCCGATCACCGTGCCGATCAACGCCTGCGGCAACGCGATCGCGATCATCGGCGCCAGCTCGGCCAACGGCATCTGCGCGAACGTCGTCGGCAGCCAGGGCCGCAAGAGCTGGAAGCTCGAGGGCCGGAAGAACCGGGCCGAGAGCGGCTGGGACGGCGGCGGCAACGGGGTCGGCAACGTCGGCCAGATCAGCACCCGCAACTGGGGCGCGCTGAACGGCACCCAGATCGCCGCGCCGATCACCGTGCCGATCAACGTTTGCGGCAACTCGCTCGCGGTCCTCGGCCTTGCGCAGTCGAGCGGCGCCTGCGTGAACTACGTCGGTGGCGGCGACCGTGACCGCAAGCACCTGCACTGGGTCAAGCCGGTCAAGCCGGTCTGGGGCGACGACGACATCCTGGGCGACGGCGACGACTGCGGCGCGGTCAAGGGCATCGTCAAGGGCGACGGCTACGGCTGCGACGACGACGGTGACGTTCGTGGCGACAACGGCTACAAGGACGACCAGGGCGTCAAGAACGACGGCTACGGCAAGCCGGCTGCGGACGTTGCCGACGACGGCTACGGCGGCCAGGCGCCGGACCAGTACGGCGACCACAACCACGGTGGCCGTAAGGCTGCCAAGGCGGAGAAGTCCCCGGTTGCCGAGCTGACCGACGGCCTCGGTGGCGTCGGCAGCGCCGGTATCGGTGGGCTCGACCTGCTGAACACGCTGCGCTGAGCGGCACCAGACCGGGTCGCGCCGGTCCCGGGCGCGACTCGCATCGGCGCCGTGCGGCGCCGGTGATCGTCGGTGCTCCTCCACAGCGCCGGCAGCAGTGAAAACGGACGGGAGTCCCCGCAGCACGCGGGGGCTCCCGTTCGTCGTTGCCGCCGTGCTCGCCGGTGAGCTAACCTAACGCTCGTTAAAGAGTTAACGAGCGTTAAGGCTCGGGAGCGGAGGGGTCGATGGACAGCGAGGCGCTGGCCGCGGTGCGCAAGCGTGTGCTGGCCGGTGGTGCCGAGCGGTATCACGCGGCCAACGCGGCCAAGGGCAAGCTCTTCGCCCGCGAGCGCATCGCGCTCCTGGTCGACGAGGGTTCGTTCGTCGAGGACGGGCTCTATGCCAACAGTCTGGCGGACGGGCTGCCCGCGGATGGCGTGATCACCGGAGTCGCCCGGATCGACGGCCGGGACGTCTGCGTGATGGCCAACGACTCCACGGTCAAGGCCGGCTCCTGGGGCGCCCGGACGGTCGAGAAGATCATCCGGACCATCGAGCGGGCGTACCGGCAAGGTGTGCCGATGGTCTACCTCGTCGACTCGGCCGGCGCCCGGATCACCGACCAGGTCGATCTCTTCCCCGGCCCGCGCGGCGCCGGCAAGATCTTCCACAACCAGGTCAAGGCCTCCGGCTCGATCCCGCAGGTCTGCGCACTGTTCGGCCCGTCCGCCGCCGGCGGCGCCTACATCCCGGCCTTCTGCGACGTGGTCGCGATGGTCGAGGGCAACGCCAGCATGTACCTCGGGTCCGACCGCATGGTCGAGATGGTCACCGGCGAGAAGACGACGCTCGAGGCGATGGGCGGCGCCCGGGTGCACTGCGCCGAGTCCGGTGTCGGGCACTTCCTCTGCAAGACCGAGCAGGACGCGCTGGACGTGGTCCGCACCTACCTGTCGTACCTGCCGTCCAACTGGACGCAGGCGCCGCCGGCGGCCTCCGCCGCCGAGCCCGCCGGCATCGATCTCGCCGGTCTGGTTCCGGCCAGCGAGCGCCAGGCCTTCGACATGCGCAGGTACGTGAAGGGCCTGGTCGACCAGAACTCGTACTTCGAGATCCAGGCGTTGTGGGCCCGTGAGCTGACCGTCGGCTTCGCCCGGATCAACGGCGAGGTGGTCGGCATCGTCGGCAACAACTCGATGTTCAAGGGCGGCGTGCTCTTCGTCGACTCCGCCGACAAGGCCACCCGCTTCGTCCAACTCTGTGATGCTTTCAATGTGCCGTTGCTCTTTCTGACCGACGTCCCCGGCTTCATGGTCGGCTCCGCGGTGGAGAAGCAGGGCATCATCCGGCACGGCGCCAAGATGATCACCGCGATCTCCGAGGCCACCGTGCCGAAGATCTGCGTCGTGGTGCGCAAGGCGTATGGCGCCGGTCTCTACGCGATGGCCGGCCCCGGCTTCGAGCCGGATGCCACCATCGCGCTGCCCACCGCCAAGATCGCGGTGATGGGCGCCGAGGCGGCCGTGAACGCGGTCTACGCCAACAAGATCGCGGCGATCGAGGACCCGGACGAACGAGCCGCCTTCGTCGCCGAGCGCCGCGCCGAGTACGAGCGCGACATCGACATCATGCGCCTGGCCAGCGAACTCGTCGTGGACGCCGTGGTCGAACCGGGTGATCTGCGGGCCGAGCTGATCCGGCGCTTTGCCGCGGCGCGAACCAAGGAACGTGCGTTCTCCCGGCGCCGGCACGGCGTCACTCCGGTTTAGAGAGAGGAAAGTCATGGTCGACTTCCGGCTCGGCGACGAGTACGAGGAGTTGCGCGCCAGCGTGCAGGAGTTTGCCCGAGAGCAGATCGCCCCGGTCATTGCCGAGCATTACGAGAACAAGACTTTTCCGTACGAGATCGTGCGGCAGATGGGCAAGATGGGCCTGTTCGGGCTGCCGTTCCCCGAGGAGTTCGGCGGGATGGGCGGCGACTACTTCGCGCTCTGCCTGGCCCTGGAAGAGCTGGCCAGAGTGGACAGTTCGGTCGCGGTGACGCTGGAGGCGGCCGTCTCCCTCGGCGCCATGCCGATCTACCGCTACGGCACCCCGGAGCAGCGCACCCAGTGGCTGCCCCGGCTGACCAGCGGTGAGGCGCTCGCCGGCTTCGGGCTCACCGAGCCGGGCACGGGCTCCGACGCGGGCGGCACCACGACCCGGGCGGTGCTCGACGAGTCGACCAACGAGTGGGTGATCAACGGAACCAAGGCGTTCATCACCAACTCCGGCACCGACATCACCTGCCTGGTCACCGTGATGGCGGTGACCGGGACGAACCCGGACGGGAGCAAGGAGCTCTCCACGATCATCGTGCCGTCCGGCACACCGGGCTTCACCGTCGCGCCGCAGTACTCCAAGGTCGGCTGGTGCGCGTCGGACACCCACGAGCTGTCGTTCGACGACGTCCGGGTGCCGGCCGCCAACCTGCTCGGCGAGCGCGGTCGCGGGCTGGCGCAGTTCCTGCGGATCCTCGACGAGGGGCGGATCGCGATCGCGGCCCTCTCGGTCGGCCTGGCCCAGGGTTGCGTGGACGAGTCGGTGACCTACGCGAAGCAGCGCACCGCCTTCGGCCGGGAGATCGGCAACTTCCAGGCGGTGCAGTTCCTGATCGCCGACATGGACCTGCGCGCGCACACCGCCCGGCTCGGCTACTACGACGCGGCCGCCCGGATGCTGGCCGGCGAGGACTTCAAGCGGTACGCGGCGATCGCCAAGCTGCACGCCAGCAACGCCGCGATGGAGAACAGCCGGTACGCCACGCAGGTGCACGGTGGATACGGCTTCATGAACGAGTCCGCGGTCGGCCGGTTCTACCGCGACGCGAAGATCCTCGAGATCGGCGAGGGCACCTCCGAGGTGCAGCGCATGCTGATCGCCCGGGGCCTCGGCCTCTGAGTTGCTAGGCGGGCGGCGATTCCTCGCTGCCCGCCACCGCGCACGGGTTGACGGTGTCCCGGATCGTGCGCAACGAGCCGAGCAACTGCTCGAGCTGCTCCTCGGTGAGCAATCCCACATACCACTTCTGCACGAGCTCCAGGTGGCCCGGCAGCACCTCGGCGAGCCGCTGCTGACCGGCGTCGGTGATCACCGCATACGAGCTGCGGCGATCGGTCGCGCACGCCTCGCGGCGGACCAGGCCGCTGCGCTCCATCCGGTCGACGACCCGGGTGACGCCGCTCGTGGAAAGCGTGGTCTGACCTGCCAGGTCGGTCATCCGTAGCTGACTGCGGGGCGAGCGCGCCAGGCGCATGAGCACCTCGAACTCCACCGGGGAGAGGCGGTGCTCCTCGAACTGTGTGGTGAGCCGGTTCATCAACCCCGTGTATGCCTCGGCGAGCAGGCCGATCGCCGTGAGGCGTGGGTCTTCCAGGTCCTTGTTCACGAGGTCAACAGTACCAGGCACTTGACAGGAGGAATATTGCGCAGCATATAGTTGCTCCGTCAGACAAGCATCAGTCGCAGAGGTTGAGAGAAGGAACCAGTCATGACCGTCAGCACCCGTGAGTTCGAAGGTCTGCAGATCCCGGCCGCCGGCACCTACGAGCTGGACGCGGCGCACAAGCGGGTCGGGTTCGTGGTGAAGCACCTCATGGTCAGCAAGGTCCGCGGGCAGTTCGCCGAGGCGAGCGCCACCATCGTGGTCGGCGAGAACCCGCTCGACTCCTCGGTGACCGCGTCGATCAAGACCGCGAGCGTCGAGACCGGTCAGGTCGACCGGGACAACCACCTTCGCACCGGCGACTTCTTCGAGGCCGAGAAGTACCCGACGATGGAGTACCGCAGCACCGGCGTGAAGTCGCATGCCGGCGCCGAGTTCGTCCTCGAGGGCGAGCTCACCATCAAGGACGTGACCCGGCCGGTCGAGCTGGTCGTCGAGTTCGAGGGCGCCACCACCAGCCCGTATGGTCAGCACCTGTTCGGCTTCAGCGCGCACACCGAGATCGACCGTGAGGACTGGGGCCTGACCTACAACATGGCCCTGGAGACCGGCGGCGTCATGATCGGCAAGAAGGTCAAGATCGAGATCGAGGGTGAGGCCATCCTCCAGCAGGGCTGACCACCTGCGACAAAAGTCCACAGTCGAGGGGGCGCGCGCGCCGCCCCCACGGGGCCCCCCCGAGTCGAGCGGGGCGCCCCGGGGGGGGGGGGGGGGGACCCGGCGCCGACGGTGGGTGAGACGGCGGGGGTGGGGAGT
>NZ_JBEZZB010000046.1:0-63398 GCF_040638955.1 Actinoplanes sp. NPDC024001 | reverse complement strand
GGCGCCGCCGCTGCCGCGCGAGGTGTGGCTGCCGTCGACGCAGGTGCTGCTGGCGCGGACCCGTGCGGGCAGCGCGGCCGGGCTGACCCTCGCGGTCAAGGGCGGGCACAACGGCGAGCACCACAACCACGACGACGTGGGCAGCGTGGTGGTGGCGCTCGGCGGGGTGCCGGTGCTGGCCGACGCGGGGCGGCCGACCTACACGGCGCAGACGTTCGGGCCGGACCGCTACCGGATCTGGACCATGCGCAGCGACTGGCACAACGTGCCGACGATCCGCGGCAGCGTGCAGGGCCACGGCCGGGAGTACTCGGCGCGGTCGGTGCGCTCCGGCGACGACGGGATGGCACTCGACCTGGCGAGCGCCTACCCGCGTACCGATGTGCGCTCCTGGCTGCGCACCGCCCGGCTGGACCGGGCCGGCGGCCGGGTGATCGTCCGTGACGCCTGGCTGCTGGACCCGGCCGACGACCCGGATCCGACCGTGCTGCACCTGCTGCTCGCCGGGGCCGTGACGGCCGGTGCGGGCCGGGCCGAGGTGGTCGCGCTCGACGGCGCCGGCGTGCTCGGCCTGCGCTGGAACCCGGCTCAGCCGGCCCGGCTGCGTGTCCGTGAGCTGGACGATCCGCTGCTGCGCGCGGTGTGGGGCGACCGGCTGACCCGGCTGGACATCGACGTCACCGCGATCGGCCCGATCGGTAGTCTCGAACTGACGTGTGAGGAGCTGCGGTGAGCGCATCGGAACAACGGGGCCCGCTGCAGGCCGCCCGCCAGGCCCGGCTGCTCGAGGCGCTGCAGCGCGACGGGGTGCTCCGGGTCTCCGACCTGACCGAGACGCTCGGCTCCTCGGCCGTGACGATCCGCCGCGACATCGCCCAGCTCGCCGCCGAGGGCCTGGTCCGCCGGGTGCACGGCGGGGTGACGCTGCCCGGCAGTTCCGAAGCGCCGGCCAGCCGGGCGCTGGGCATGCTGGTGCCGTCGCTGGACTACTACTGGCCGCACGTCGCTCAGGGAGCTGAGGAGGCGGCCCGGGAACTCGACATGCGGGTGGTGCTGCGCGGCTCGTCGTACGAGACGGAGAACGACCGCCCGCAGCTGGCCCGCCTGCTGGACCAGCAGCTGGACGCCCTGATCGTCGCGCCCCGGATGGACGCGCCGACCGCGCAGGCCACCATCGAGTGGCTGGCCGGCACCGGCCTGCCGGTGGTGCTGCTGGAGCGGACCGCCGCCGCCGGGCCGCACCACGCCCTGCTGGAGTCGGTCGTCACCGACCACGCGCTGGGCGCGGCGATGGCGGTGCGGCACCTGGCGTCGCTGGGCCACCGCAAGGTCGGCCTGGTGCTCAACGAGAACAGCCCGACCGGTCCGCACGTGCACCGCGGCTGGCTGGAGGCGGTCGCCGACTGCGGCCTGGACCCGGCCACCGTGGACGTTCGGGTGCCGGACGCCCGGCTGCCGGAGAGCGCTGCCGCGCTCGACGCGGTCCTCGACCAGGCGCTGTCCGGCGGCACGAGCGCGCTGCTGGTGCACGCCGACGCCGAGGCGATAGCGCTGGTGCAGCGCTGCGAGGAGCGGCACCTGACGATCCCCGGCGACCTGTCGGTGATCGCCTACGACGACGAGGTGGCCGGGATGTTCAGCCCGCCGCTGACCGCGGTGCGCCCGCCGCGCCGCTCGATCGGCCGGGCCGCGGTGCGGCTGGTCGCCGACCGGCTCGCCGATCCGGACCGCCCCACCCACCGCGTCGTGATCAGCCCGGCGCTGCGGATCCGCGGCTCGTCCGCGCCGCCGGCCGGTTCGTGATCAGCCCGGTGCCGCGGATCCGCGGATCTGTCGTGCCGATCGCCGCCGGGGGCCGGTCGAGCCGCGGATCACCAGGCGGGTCGGGACGGTGACCCCCTCGCTGATCTCTCCGCCGTCGAGCAGCGCCAGCACCATCCGCCCGGCGAGCGTGCCCTGCTCGCGCACCGGCTGGGCGACCGTGGTCAGGTCGGTCAGCTCGGCGAGCGGGTGGTCGTCGATGCCGACCACGGACACGTCCTGCGGGATGCGCAGCCCGGCCCGGCGCAGCGTGCGCACCGCCCCGAGCGCCACCTCGTCGGAGTGGGCGTAGACCGCGGTCGGCGGCTCGCGCAGGCCGAGCAGCTGCGCCATCGCGTCGGCCCCGGCCGTCCCGCCCCACGGCACCTCGACGATCAGCCGCTCGTCGACCGGGATCCCGGCGTCGGCGAGCGCCTCGTGATAGGCGCGGGTGCGGCCGGGAAGCGCCGGCCACCCCGGCTGGCCCGGGTCGGCGGTGGCGATCATGCCGATCCGGCGGTGGCCGAGGTAGATCAGGTGGTCCATCGCCTGCCGGCCCGCGGCCAGGTCGTCCATCGAGACGTACGGATAGTCCTCCACCTGCCCGCCGGCGGCCACGATGTGCACACCCATCAGGGCGAGGCGCTGCCGTTCCGGCTCGGCGACCGGCATGCCGAGCACCACCACGGCGTCCACCTTGCGGCGGGCGGGCAGCCGCTGGAAGAAGACGCCCCGGTCCTCGGCGTCACCCACGTGATAGAGCAGCACGTCCAGGTCGGCGTCGCGCAGCACCGCCTCCAGGCCCTCCAGCAGGGAGGCGAAGAACCAGCGGGAGATGTGCGGGACGACCACGGCGACCCGGCCGGTGGTGCCGCCGGCCAGCCGGGAGGCCTCCGGCGAGACCACATAGGACAGGTGCTCGGCGGCCGCCAGCACGCGGGCGCGAGTCGCGGGCGCCACGTGCGGGTGATCGCTGAGGGCACGCGACGCCGTCGCCATCGACACCCCTGCGCGCCGGGCGACGTCGGCCATGTTGACCTTCGCGGACGTCGGCACGCCTGAACTCTACCGCCTTGGAAGCGCTTCCAACCGTCTCCCGCAACTCGAGAGCGTCAATCTCCATACTGCGGGGATCGTATTGACATGAGATGTAGATCACACCAACGTGAATTGCTGGAAGCGATTTCAGGGCCAGCCGCCTTCATCGACGAAGGGAAGGCACCGTGCACAAGCCGAGAGTCCGCATCGCGGTTGTCACCTCTCTTACCCTGTTCGCCGCGACTCTCACCGCATGCGGTGGCGGCGACGGCGGCTCCACCACACTCAGCTACTTCATCGCCGACGGCCCGCAGCAGGACGTCGCCGAACGGTGCGCGGCCGAGTCCGGAGGCGCCTACAGCTTCAACATCCAACGGCTGCCGAACAACGCCGCCGGTGGCCGGGAGCAGCTGCTGCGCCGGCTCGCCGCCGAAGACCGGTCGCTGGACATCGTCAGCGTCGACCCGCCGTTCATGGCCGAGTTCGCCAACGCCGGGTTCCTGCGCCCGTTCACCGACAGCGAGCGGCAGGAGTTCTCCCGCGGCATCCTCAAGGGCCCGCTGGAGCAGTCGCTGTTCCGCGAGGCCATGTGGTCGGCGCCGCTCTACGGCAACACCCAGCTGCTCTGGTACCGCAAGTCGGTGCTGGCCAAGGCCGGCGTCGACCCCTCGAAGGGACCGGTCACCTGGGACCAGCTGATCAAGGGCGCCACCCAGGCCGGGGCCACCTTCGCCGCGCAGGGCCGGCGCAACGAGAGCCTGATGGTCTGGGTGAACGCGCTGGTCGCCTCGGCCGGCGGTTCGATCCTCGCCGAGGGCGCCCAGAACGTGCCGGCCGACCAGGTGAAGGGCCAGCTGGACAGCCCGGCCGGCGCCGCGGCCGTGAAGATCATGCGTGACCTGTCGACCTCCCCGGCGGCTCCGCCCGGCTTCACCACCGCCGGCGAGGAGGACTCCCGGGCCGCGTTCCAGGCGCCCAACGGCGGCTTCATGGTCAACTGGCCGTACGTCTGGGCGGCCTTCGACACCGCGATCGAGGAGGGCTCGCTGCCCGCCGACTTCAAGAACGACGTCGGCTGGGCGGCCTACCCGCAGGTGGACGCGGGCACGCCGACCGCGCCGCCGTCCGGTGGCCTGGGGCTGTCGGTCAGCGCGTTCAGCAGCAAGCAGGACCTCGCCGTTGAGGCGATCCGCTGCCTGGCGTCGCAGCAGAGCCAGAAGGAATTCATGATCTCCGCGGGTAACCCGGCGGCGCTCTCCGCGGTCTTCGACGACGCGCAGATCCGGGAGATGTTCCCGATGGCCGACGAGATCCGCGCCGGCATGGACGCCGCGACACCGCGCCCGGTCAGCCCGTACTACGGCGACGTCACCGGGTCGATCCAGGCCGGCTTCCACCCGCCGGACGATCTCTCCCCGGAGACCACACCCCGAGAGGCGAACCAGCTGCTCGAGGACGTCCTGTCCAACCGGCGACTGATCTAGGAGGGGCCGTGAGCATAACGACGTCCTCGGCCGCGGCCTCGCAAGACGCTCCGGTCACCAAACCCGCCCGTCGCAAGGTCAAGCTCACCGACCGCAGCCGTCACGAGCGCAACCTGGGCTGGCTGCTCGCCGGGCCCGCGTTCATCGTCATGGTGGCGGTGACCGGCTATCCGATCATCAACGCGATCTGGTTGTCCCTGTTCGACTACCGGCTGACCGACCCGGCGGGCCGGGACTTCATCGGTCTCGGCAACTACGCGATGATCCTGACCGACGGGCTGTTCTGGCAGCAGTTCGGGATCACCGTGCTGATCACCGTGGTGACCGTCTCGATCGAGCTGGTGCTGGGCTTCGCCCTCGCCATGGTCATGCACCGGGCGCTGCACCTGCGCACCCCGCTGCGGACCGCGATCCTGATCCCGTACGGGATCATCACCGTCGTCTCCGCGTACGCCTGGGCCTACGCGTTCTCCAACACCTACGGATTCGTCAACGCGCTGTTCGGCCTCGGCGACTTCGACTGGTTCGGCGGCACCTGGTCGGCCCTGTTCACCGTCTGCGTGGCGGAGATCTGGAAGACCACGCCGTTCATGTCGCTGCTGCTGCTCGCCGGCCTGGCCCAGATCCCGGACGACTACCTGGAGGCCGCCAAGGTCGACGGGGCCACCGCCTGGCAGCGGGTGAAACGGGTGATCCTGCCGAACATGAAGGCGGCGATCATGGTGGCGCTGCTGTTCCGGACCCTCGACGCGTTCCGGATCTTCGACTCCATCTTCATCATGACCGTCGGCGCGCAGAACACCGAGACGCTGTCGTTCCTGGCGTACCGGCAGACCATCAGCCGCGTGATGATCGGCCTCGGCTCGGCGGTCAGCGTCATCCTCGCGATCCTCGTCGTCCTGATCGCGTTCCTGTTCATCAAGGTGTTCCGCACCGACCTGTCGCAGGCGAGGGGTGATCGCAAGTGAAGGCCAGCCGCCAGACTCAGGCGTTCTGGATCGTCGGGGCCGTCCTGATCATCCTGTACGCGCTGATCCCGGTCTTCTGGATCGTGTCGCTGTCCTTCAAGGAGGGCGACGACATCACCAACAACTCCTTCCTGCCCACCGTGTGGAGCTGGGAGAACTACCGGACCGTGTTCGCCTCCGACCTGTTCACCACGGCGCTGCGCAACTCGGTCGGGATGGCCCTGATCGCCACCACGGTGTCGGTGCTCCTGGCGACGCTCGCCGCGTACGCGATCTCCCGGCTGGAGTTCCCCGGCAAGCGCGCGGTCCTCGGGGTGGCCCTGGCGATCACCGTGTTCCCGGTGATCGCGATCGCCACGCCGCTGTTCAACCTGTGGCGCAACATCGGCCTGTACGACACCTGGCTGGGCCTGATCATCCCGTACCTGTCCTACTCCCTGCCGCTCGCGGTCTACGTGCTCGCCGCGTTCTTCCGCGAGATCCCCTGGGAGATGGAGCAGGCGGCCCAGGTGGACGGCGCCACCGCCTGGCAGGCGTTCCGCCGGGTGATCGTGCCGCTCGCCTCGCCGGGTGTGTTCACCGCGGCGATCCTGACCTTCTTCGCGGTCTGGAACGACTTCATCTTCGGCATCACGCTCACCTCCAGCGAGGCGGCCCGGCCCGTTCCCGCCGCCCTCGCCTTCTTCCAGGGCGCCTCACAGTTCTCCCAGCCGACCGCGCCGATCGCGGCCGCCGCCGTGGTGGTCACCATCCCGGTCGTCGTCCTCGTACTGCTCTTCCAACGCAAGATCGTGGCCGGCCTGACGTCCGGCGCCGTCAAGGGCTGAAAGGGACTCTCATGGCAGGCATCGAGATGCGCAACATCGTCAAGGAATACGGCGACGGCTTCAAGGCGGTCAACGACGTCAGCCTGGACATCGCCGACGGGGAGTTCATGATCCTGGTCGGGCCGTCCGGCTGCGGCAAGTCCACGCTGCTCCGCATGATCGTCGGACTGGAGGACATCACCTCCGGCGACATGCTGATCGGCGGTGACCGGGTCAACGAGAAGGCGCCCCGGGACCGCAACCTGTCGATGGTCTTCCAGAACTACGCGCTCTACCCGCACCTGACCGTCTTCGAGAACATCGCCTTCCCGCTACGGCTGCAGAAGGGCCTGAAGGAGGACGAGATCCAGCGCCGGGTCCGCGAGGCGGCCTCGATGCTGGAGCTCAACGAGCACCTGGACCGCAAGCCGGCCAACCTCTCCGGCGGGCAGCGACAGCGGGTGGCGATGGGCCGGGCCATCGTCCGGCAGGTGAACGCGTTCCTGTTCGACGAGCCGCTGTCCAACCTGGACGCGAAGCTGCGCGGGCAGATGCGCACCGAGATCTCCCGGATGCAGCGCCGGCTCGGCACCACCACGGTCTACGTCACCCACGACCAGACCGAGGCGATGACGCTGGGCGACCGGGTCGCGGTGCTGCGCCGCGGCCTGCTGCAGCAGGTGGCCTCACCCCGCGAGCTGTACGAGCAGCCGGTCAACATGTTCGTCGCCGGCTTCATCGGTTCCCCGCCGATGAACTTCCTGCCCGCGGTGGTCGAGGGCGGCCGGCTGAAGCTGCCGTTCCTGGAGACCGACGTGCCCGCCGTGGCCGCCGACAAGGTGACCGACGGGCAGCTGCTGATCGCGGGGATGCGCCCCGATCACTTCGAGGACGCCCGGGTGCTCGACGAGGCCAAGCGGGCGAAGGGCGTGGTGTTCCGGGCCCGGGTCGACGTCACCGAGTGGCTCGGCGACTCGCAGTACGCGTACCTGCCGTTCGAGTCGAACGAGGAGGTGGCCGAGCAGCTCGCCGCCCTGGCCGCGGAACTCGACAGCGAGGCCCTGCGCAGCCAGCTGATCGTGTCGATCGACGCGACGAGCCGGCTGCGGGAGAACCACGAGGGCGAGTTCTGGGCGGACACCCGCCGGATGCACCTGTTCGAGCCGCGGACCGGGGAGAACCTGACCCGCGACGAGGCGGCCGCCGCCGACCTGGCCCAGCTCGAGCAGGAGGAACTCCGCGAGCGGATGGACCATGTCCGGTGAATGGTGGCGCAGCGCCGTCATATACCAGGTGTACGTGTGGAGTTTCGCCGACTCCGACGGCGACGGGATCGGGGACCTGCCCGGTGTCCGGTCCCGCCTGCCGTACCTGCGTGACCTGGGCGTCGACGCGGTCTGGCTGAACCCGTTCTACCCCTCGCCGCAGGCCGACAACGGCTACGACGTCGCCGACTACCGGGACGTGGACCCGCGGTTCGGCACGCTCGACGACGTGGCGGGACTGATCGCCGACGCGCACGACCTGGGTCTGCGGATCATCCTCGACCTGGTGCCGAACCACACCTCCGACCAGCATCCCTGGTTCCGGGCGGCGCTGGCCGCGCCGCCCGGCAGCCGGGAACGGGCCCGCTACCTGTTCCGCGACGGCCGCGGACCGGACGGCGCGCAGCCGCCGAACAACTGGATCAGCATGTTCGGCGGCCGCGCCTGGACCCGGGTCGGCTCGCAGTGGTACCTGCACCTGTTCGCGCCCGAGCAGCCCGACCTGGACTGGACCAACGACGAGGTCCGGGCCGAGTTCGAGGACATCCTGAGGTTCTGGTTCGACCTGGGCGCTGACGGTTTCCGCATCGACGTCGCGCACGGCCTCGCCAAGGACCCGCAGATGCCGGACCTGGGGGAGAAGCAGATCGCGACCGGCCCGGCGCCGGAGGGGCACCCGCACTGGGACCTCGACGAGGTGCACGACGTCTACCGGTCCTGGCGGCGGCTCAGCGACAGCTATCCGGGCGAGCGCGTCTTCGTCGGCGAGGTGTGGGTGCAGAGCCTGGACCGGCTCGCCCGTTACCTGCGGCGGGACGAGCTGCACACCGCCTTCAACTTCACCTTCCTGCTGGCGCGGTGGTCGGCGAAATCCTTGCGTACGGCGGTGGACGACAGCATCGGGCATCTGCTGACGGTGGGCGCCCCGGCGACCTGGGTGCTGTCCAACCACGACGTGATCCGGCACGTCACCCGGTACGGCGGCGGCGAACTCGGCCTCCGGCGGGCCCGGGCGGCCGCGCTGCTGATGCTGGCCCTGCCCGGCGGGGCGTACGTCTACCAGGGCGAGGAGCTGGGCCTGCCCGAGGTGACGGAGCTGCCCGACGAGCTGCGGCGGGACCCGACGTTCCGGCGCAGCCAGGGCGCCGACCCCGGTCGTGACGGGTGCCGGGTGCCGCTGCCGTGGTCGGGCGCCGTCCCGTCGTACGGCTTCGGCCCCGGTGCCGCCGCCTGGCTCCCGCAACCGCCGGAGTGGGCGCAGCTGACCGTGGCCCGGCAGACCGGCGACCCGGCTTCGATGCTGGAGCTCTACCGCTCGGCGCTGCGGCACCGCCGCGAGCTGCCGGCGCTGGGCGACGGCGCGCTGCACTGGCTGTCCACCGAGGACGAGGTGCTCGCCTTCCGCCGGGAACCGGGTTTCACCTGCGTGCTCAACGTCGGTGACGTCCCGGTCCCGCTGCCGCCCGAGGTGGACGGCGCCCGGCTGCTGCTGGCCAGTGATCCCGCCGCCGATCCGGGAACCCTGCCGGCGGCCTCCGCCGCGTGGTTCGCCGCCGGGCGGTAAGCGGTCGTTTTCACCCCGTAACGGCGCGGCAGCTTCCCAAGAGGTGGATTCCGGGAAGTCTTGCCAAATCGCTCACTATCCAAGATCATGGATGGTGCGTGCCCGTCCCGGTTCCCCCGTGCCCGGACGGGCACGCCCTTTCTCGGGCTCATTGCCAACCCTGTAACGACGTGAGTCAATGAATGCACGCGCTCATGGGAGCGCTCCCAACACCCTCTCCCGAGGTAGGTCCATGAAACGCCAACTCGCCACCCTCGCCGCCGCGCTGCTCGCGGCCGCCGCCGCGGTGCTCTTCCACGTCGCGCCCGCCTACGCCGCCACCGGCCTGCACGTGGCCGGCACCGACATCGTCGAGGCCAACGGGCAGAAGTTCGTGATGCGCGGCATCAACCACATGCACACCTGGTACACCAACCAGACCAACTCGTTCGCCGACATCAAGGCGAAAGGCGCCAACACCGTACGGGTGGTGCTCAGCGGCGGCCGGTGGACGGCCAACTCCGCCGCGGACGTCACCAACGTGATCAACCTGTGCAAGGCGAACCGCCTGATCTGCGTGCTGGAGAACCACGACACCACCGGGTACGGCGAGGACGCCGCGGCGTACAGCCTGGACCAGGCGGCCGACTACTGGATCGGGCTGAAGAGCGTGCTCGCCGGCCAGGAGGACTACGTCATCATCAACATCGGCAACGAGCCGATCGGCAACACCAACGCCGGACAGTGGACCGCCGCCACCGTCGCCGCGATCCAGAAGATGCGCGCCAACGGCTTCGAGCACCTGCTGATGATCGACGCCCCGAACTGGGGCCAGGACTGGCAGTACGTCATGCGGGACAACGCGCAGACCGTGCTGGACGCCGACACCCGCAACAACACGGTCCTGTCGATCCACATGTACGCGGTCTTCAACACCGCCGCCTCGATCACCGCCTACCTCGACCACTTCGAGAGGCAGGGCTGGCCGCTGGTGATCGGCGAGTTCGGCTGGCGGTTCGACGCGAGTCAGGTCGACCACGAGGCGATCCTCGCCGAGTCGGCCTTCCGTGATCTCGGCTATCTGGGCTGGTCGTGGGCCGGCAACACGGACCCGATCCTGGACATGGCCACCAACTTCAACCCGGACCAGCGCACCACCTGGGGCGACCGGATCTTCAACGGCGCCAACGGGATCCGGGCCACCGCGAAGGAGGCCACCATCTTCGGCCGCACCTCCTCACCGTCGGCGTCGCCGTCACCGTCGATGCCCGGCCCCGGCCCGAGTTCGCCCAGCCCGAGCAACCCCACGAGCGCCTGCACCGCCACCTACTCCGTGGCCGGCCAGTGGCCCGGCGGTTTCCAGGGCGACGTCAAGGTGACCGCGGGCCCCTCCGCGATCAACGGCTGGACCGTGACCTGGACCTACGCCAACGGCCAGACCGTCTCCGGCCACTGGGGCTCCACCGTGACCAGCAGCGGCGCCACGGTGACCGCCCGCAACGCCGGCTGGAACGGCCGCCTGGCCGCCGGCGCCAGCACGTCGTTCGGCTTCCTCGGCTCCTGGACCGGCGCCAACAGCGTCCCCGCGGTGACCTGCACGGCAAGCTGAAACCCACACCCACTCCGGGCGCCACGCCCGCTCACGCACCTTCGGCGTACGCCGTGAGCGCACGTCCCGCCCCGCACCCACCCTCCGGCTGACGCCCAGTGTCGGCGCGAGGGCGTGCCGGCCACTCCGGGCGTCAGCCGTTTCATCCGGCTGACGCCCGGAGCCGTCTCACCGGCGCGTAGGGCGCCCTGCCGGGCAGCCGGTTTATCCGGCTGGCGCCTGGCGCTGTTCCGGAGGCGTGGAGGGGGTGCTGGTGGGCAGCCGGGTTCTCCGGCTGGCGCCTGGTGCTGGCTGGGTGGCGCGGAGAGGGCTCTGGTGGGCAGCCGGCGGGGTGGGGCGATCATGGCGGATTCGTGGCAGGATACTCGCCAGTAACCGCCTGGAAGGCTGGTGAGACCATGCGCACGGCGTACCGGACCTGCCCTCTGTGTGAGGCCGCCTGCGGCCTGGAACTCACCGTGGCCGACGGCGAGGTGGTCGCCGCGCGCGGCGACCGCGAGCACGTCTTCAGTCACGGCTTCGTGTGCCCGAAGGGCGCCACGTTCGGCCAGCTCTCCAGCGATCCGGACCGGCTGCGCCGGCCGCTGGTGCGCCGCGACGGCCGGCACGTCGAGGTGGAGTGGGACGAGGCCTTCGCGGCCGTCGAGGCGGGCCTGCTGCCGATCATCGAGCGGGCCGGGCGCGACGCCGTCGGGGTCTACGTCGGCAACCCGAACGCCCACACCATGTCCGGCGGCCTCTACCTGTCGCCGCTGCTCAAGGCGATCGCCAGCCGCAACGTCTTCTCCGCCAGCACGGTCGACCAGATGCCCAAGCACGTCTCCTGCGGCTATCTGTTCGGCCACCCGCTCGCCATCCCGGTGCCCGACCTGGACCGCACCGACCTGCTGCTGATGCTCGGCGCCAACCCGTGGGAGTCCAACGGCAGCCTCGCCACCGCCGCCGACTTCCCGGGCCGGCTCAAGGCGATCCAGGCCCGTGGCGGCCGGTTCGTCGTGGTCGACCCGCGGCGCACCAGGACCGCCGAGCACGCCGACGAGCACCTGTTCATCCGGCCCGGCACGGACGCGTTCCTGCTGTTCGGCATCGTGCACACGCTCTTCGCCGAGGGCCTGGCCGAGCTGGGCGGGCTCGCCGGCCACGTGACCGGCGTCGAGCAGGTGCGGGAACTGGCCGAGCCGTTCGCGCCGGAAGTGGTCGCCGCCGCCTGCGACGTGCCGGCCGAGCGGATCCGCGGCCTGGCCCGGGAGCTGGCCGCCGCGCCCACCGCCGCGGTGTACGGGCGGATCGGCACCTGCACCGTCGAGTTCGGCACCCTGACCAGCTGGCTGATCGACGTGGTCAACGTGCTCACCGGCAACCTGGACCGGCCCGGCGGGGTGATGTTCCCGCTCGCGCCGCACCTGCGGCCGAACAGCCGGCCCGGCGGCAAGGGGTTCCGGGTCGGGCGCTGGCACAGCCGGGTCCGCGGGCTGCCCGAGGTCAAGGGCGAGCTGCCGGTGGCGACCCTGGCCGAGGAGATCGAGACTCCCGGCGACGGGCAGGTGCGGGCGCTCGTCACGGTGGCCGGCAACCCGGTGCTGTCCACGCCGAACAGCGGGCGCCTGGACCGGGCGCTCGGCTCGCTGGACTTCATGGTGAGCGTGGATCCGTACCTGAACGAGACCACCCGGCACGCCGACGTGGTCCTGCCGCCCACCGACAGCACGCGCAAGGGCCACTACGACTTCGCGTTCCTGGCGCTGTCGGTGCGCAACTTCGCGGCGTACTCGCCGCCGGTGCTGCCGGCCGACCCGGCCGGCATGGACGAGTGCGACGTCCTCGCCCGGCTCCTGCTGATCGTCACCGGCCGCGGCGCCGGCGCCGACCCCGCGATCGTGCACGAGGAGATGCTGGCCCGGGCTCTCGAGCGGGCCGGCGCCGCCGGGATGCGTGACGCGGTCACCGGTGACGGGCCGGCCGAGCGGCTGCTCGACGTGGCGCTGCGCGCCGGGGCCTACCAGCTCTCGCTGCAGAAGCTGCTGGACAACCCGCACGGGATCGACCTGGGGCCGCTGCAGCCGCGTATCCCGGAGGTGCTGAAGACGACGAGCGGCACTGTCGAGCTGTACCGGCCGGAGATCGCCGCCGAGGCCGAGCGACTGCGCGGCGCCCTCGACCGGCAGCGGCACGACCTGGTGCTGATCGGCCGCCGGCACCTGCGCTCCAACAACAGCTGGGGGCACAACGTGCCGGCGCTGGTGAAGGGACGTGACCGGTGCACCCTGCAGGTGCATCCGGCGGACGCGGCCCGGCTGGCCCTCGCCGACGGCGACGAGGCGCAGGTGACCTCACGGGCCGGCGGTCTGTCCGCGCGGGTCGAGGTGACCGACCGGGTGATGCCCGGGGTGGTGAGCCTGCCGCACGGGTGGGGTCACGATCTGCCCGGCACCCGGATCGCGGTCGCCGCCGCCCACCCCGGGGTGAACTCCAACGTCCTCACCGACGAGCTGGTCGTCGACCCGCTCTCCGGCAACAGCGTGCTGAACGGCATCCCGGTCGAGATCAAGGCGGTGGGCTAACCCGCGTTGTCGCTGGTGTACTCCTCGGGCGGGGTGCGCATCCCGCCGGTCGTGGCGTCGCCGGTGGTCGTGTTCGCCACGCCCGGTCCGGAGCGGGCCCGGTCCGGGAAGCTGGCCGGCCCGGCGGTGCCGCCGGTCGTGGTCATGATGCCGCCGTCGGCCGGCGGCGGACCGCCGTTGCGCAGCTGCTCGGGGTCGGTGTCCGGGTCCAGCGTGCTGGACAGTTCGGGATCAAGCTGGTCGCTCATGGTCCCGGAATGCCCGATCAGCGTCTCCTCAAACGACCTTGGGCCAGCACCGGGATTGATACCCGCGAAGGCATCGGCTAGCGTCCCCGCTCGTGATTCGTACCCGGGTATTTTCCGCCGTTCTGACCGGCGCCCTTCTCATGACCGTTGCCGCCTGTGGCGGCGACGACGCCGCGTCGACGGCCGGCGATGCCGCCGCGCCGGCCACCGCAGCGCCGGCCGAGACGACCGCGGCGGCCGCCCCGGCGGACGACAAGGCCCTCTGCGAGCAGGCCGGAGCCGCGAGCGAGCAGATGCGGACCGAGTTCGTCAAGCTGCTCACCGGCTCCCTCGAGGCGGGTGCCGAGCCGAAGCCGGAGGACTTCAAGAAGATCCTGGTCGGCATGGAGGAGTCGCTCACCAAGGCGGTCGGCACGGCCGACAGCGAGGTGGCGGTGGCGATGAAGGAGGTTGCCGCGCAGTCCGCGAAGGCGGCCGCGTCGGCGGACCCGTCGACGGCCGCCGAGGACCCCGCCTTCGAGAAGTCGGGCGTGGCGCTGGACGCCGCCTGCAAGAAGGTCGGCGTCGAGGTCAACTTCGCCTGACAGTCGAAACTCGCGTGAGGCCGGGACGTCGTCCCGGCCTCACCTGTTATTGATCACCTTCGATTCTGGACGTTCGGCCCATGTCGTGACCCCTCGGCTGTGGGGTCGGATCAAGGCGACCGGTCAATGCCGTCCGAAGAGGAGGTAGCGTGCGCACACCATCCCGTGCGTTGGCGGGCACCACCGCAACAGTCGTCGCCGCAGTGCTCGTGCTCGCCGTAGGATCCGGCGGGAACGCGGCCCCAGGCAGTCCGTCCCGGGCACCCGAGGGCGTGAAGGTGCACGGCGACGAGAACCACGCCAAGATCAAGGACAATCGCCGGGGCCGGGTCGCACCGACCTCGCAGCAGAAGGCGCAGGCCGCCGAGGCCGGCGCCCAGGCCCGGTGGAACGCGCTGGGCACCCCGGCCGCGCTGACCGCGGTGCGGGAGCCGCTGGCCGCCGGGCTGCCCGCGGACCCGGTTGCCGCCGCCAAGGCCTACGTGGCCGCCAACCGCGACGTGCTCGGCCTCACCGCCGAGGGCGCCGCCGCGCTCGAGGTGCTGACCAGCGCGCCGCTCGGGGAGGGCGCCGCGGTCGTCATGCGCCAGCGGTTCGGCACCCTCCCGGCCGGCGTCGACGGCCTGCTCTCGGTGGGCGTCCGCGACGGCAAGGTGTGGTATGTGAGCTCGTCGCTGGCCCGTGACGCCGGCGCGCCGCAGCCGGCCACCCTGACCGCGGCCGACGCCGAGCGCATCGCCCGGACCGACGCCGGGATCCCGGACGCGACGATCCTCAGCACCAAGCTGGTCGCCGTGCCGACGGCCGACCAGGGTGCGCGCGCGGCCTACCAGGTGACCCTCGGCGACGGCCTGACCGGCGCGGAGCCGGTCGCCTTCACCACCCATGTGGACGCCCGCGACGGCTCGGTCCTGGTCCGCCAGAACATCGTCGACTCGCACAGCGACAACCCGGAGTGGGACGTCTTCCCCAGCTCGCCGTCGACCAGGTACTCCTCGGCCGACACCCGCAAGACCTGGTGCTGGGCGCCGCAGCGCGGCTGCGACGAGGTGGTCGGCAACCCGGCCTCCCCGCTGCCGTGGGACGTGGACCCGGAGACCGAGACGCCGACCCTGACCACGAGCGGCAACAACGCCTTCGCGGTGCACAACTGGAACTCCAACGACCCGTTCACGGTCGGCACCGAGCTGGCGACGCCCAGCCCGACCCGGGAGTACCAGTACCCGTGGACCAACCAGTGGTACCGCGAGCAGTGCTCGCCGACCACCTTCGAGTCGCCGGCGCGCAACGACATCGACGCGGCCCGCGCCAACCTGTTCGCGCAGCACAACCGGATGCACGACTGGTCGTACCACCTCGGCTTCACCGAGGCGACCTGGAACATGCAGGACGAGAACCTGCGGCCCGGCGGTCTGGGCAACGACCCGGAGCAGGGCAACGCGCAGGCCGGTGGCATCAGCGGCGGCCCGCCGAACTTCGAGGCCCGCAACAACGCCAACCAGATCACCCCGGAGGACGGGGTGGCGCCGATCACCAACATGTACCTGTGGCAGCCGATCGCCGGTGTCTTCTACGCCCCGTGCGTCGACGGTGACTACGACATGTCGGTGATCGCCCACGAGTACACGCACGCCATCACCAACCGGATGATCGCCGGGCCGGACGCCGGGCTCAGCTCCCCGCAGGGCATGAGCGAGAGCTGGTCGGACCTGCTGTCGGTGGAGTACCTCGCCGAGCACGGTTACGCCCCGCGCGGCAGCCAGGGCTTCACCATCGGCCAGTACGTGACCGGTGACGGCAACGCCGGCATCCGCAACTACAACATGACGAGGAGCCCGCTCAACTACAGCTCGGTCGACTACGACTTCGTCGGCCTGCAGGTGCACGCCTCCGGTGAGGTGTGGAGCGCGGCCAACTACGACGTGCGCTCCGCTTTCCTCAAGCGGTACGGCGCGGGCAACGCCGCCCTGCAGAAGGCCTGCGCCAACGGCAAGGTGGCGGTCACCAAGTGCCCGGGCAACCGGCGCTGGATCCAGCTCGTCCTCGACTCGTTCCTGCTGATGGCCAACAGCGCCAACAGCCAGGTCGACGCCCGCGACGCGCTGCTCGGCGCGGACCTGGTCCGTTTCGGCGGCAGGAACCAGGACCTGATCTGGAACGCGTTCGCCAAGCGCGGCCTGGGCGAGACGGCCTTCAGCAACGGCGCCACCGACGCCGACCCGCGGCCGGGCTTCACCTCGCCGCACGCGCGGGAGGCGACGGTCACCTTCCGGCCGGTCGACGAGAACGGCCGCGCGGTGGCCGGGGCGAAGCTGTTCGTCGGTGACTACCAGGCGCGGGCCGTGCCGGTGGCCGACACCGACCCGGCGACGCCGCTGACCGACCAGGTCAGCCTGGTGGCGGGCCGGTACGGGTTCCTCGCCCAGGCGCCCGGTCACGGGCACGCCCGGGTGAGCGCGACGTCGCTGCGTTCCGGCGAGTCGGAGAGGCTGTATGTGCGGATGCCGCGCAACCTCGCGTCCGCCACGTCGGGCGCCACGGTCAGCGGCGACGGCATCAACCTGGCCCGGATCAACGACGACGACGAGGCGACCAACTGGGCGTCGCTGGGCAGCCCGGTGGCCGGCAAGCAGGTCACCGTCGACCTCAGCGGCGAGGCGCAGCGGGTCCGCCGGGTGCAGGTGAGCGCGATGCTGCGCCCGGCGATCACCGGTGACCCGGACGCCGGCGGGCAGAGCCGGTTCTCCGCCCTGCGGCAGTTCCGGGTGCTGGCCTGCACCGCGACGGCCACGGTCAGCTGTTCGGCTCCGGCGGACTTCCGGGCCGTCTACACCAGTAAGCCGGACGCGTTCCCGGCGGTCGCGCCGCGGCCGCGGGCCCCGCACCTGATCGTGCGGTCGTTCGACATCCCGTCGACGACGGCCACGCACCTGCGCGTCGAGGTCGTGACCAACCAGTGCACCGGCACGCCCGACTTCGCCGGTGAGCAGGACGCGGACCCGCGGGCGAACACCGACTGTGCCACCGCGAGCCCGCAGGCGCAGAACGTGCGGATCGCGGAGTTCCAGGCGTTCACCAGGTAGTTGCCGTCCATGGGGCGGGCAGGCCGGACGGCCTGCCCGTCCCATGCCGATCTTGCGCATCGAGCGGTATCGTTTCAGTGGTTTTGCCACCGACGCGGGGATCATGGCATGAAACGTGTCTGTGCACCATTCGCGACGCTATTACTGATAACAGTGCTTATGTCTGGCTGTGGGGACTCCGGCGACTCGGGAGAGGGCGCCGCGCCGGCCGACAAGATCACCTATCTGACCGCCTTCGGCGCGGTCGGCCGCGACGCCTTCGCCTTCGTGGCCCAGGAGAAGGGCTACTTCCGCGACGCCGGCCTCGACGTCACCATTCAGCTCGGCGCGGCCACCGGCGAGAACATCAAGGTGCTCGCCGCCGGGCGGGCGCAGTTCTCCCACCTCGACCTGACCGGCACCTGGATCACCATGGGCAAGGGGGAGTTCACCGACCTGCGCGCCTTCGCCGCCGTGCACCAGCAGACGCTGGTCTCGATCATCACCCTGGAGGGCTCGGGCATCACCGAGCCGAAACACCTCGAGGGCCGCAGGCTGGGCGCCGCCACCGGATCGGTCAACCAGCTGCTCTTCCCGGCGTACGCGCAGCTCGCCGGCATCGACGCGGCCAAGGTGGAGTGGGTCAACGCGCCGCCCGCGCAGCTGCCGACCCTGCTGGCCAGCGGCCGGGTGGACGCGCTGAGCACCTTCCTGATCGGCACCCGCGGCATCGAGAAGGCAGCCGGCGGCAAGAAGACCGTGGTCCTGCCCTACGGCGACTATCTGCCCGACCTCTACGGCAACGGGCTGGTCGGGCCCACCTCGATCGTCGAGGGCAACCCGGACCTCACCAAACGGTTCCGCGACGCCGCCCTGAAGGGCCTGCGGTACACGATGGAGCATCCGGACGAGGCGGCGCAGATCCTCAAGAAGGCGCAGCCCGCCGCCGACGTGACCGCCGCGGTCGGTGAGATCACCCTGATGGCGCCGTACGTGAAGGCGTCCGGCGTGATCGACCGCGACCGGGTCACCCAGGTCCTCGCCACCCTGGAGAAGGAGAAGCTGGTCAAGCCGGGGCTGCTGACCCCGGACACCGTCGTCGACTTCGACCTGGCGCCCACCGGATGAGAGCCACCTACTCCTTCGACAACGACGACCCGGCGGCGGCCGAGCGGCACGAGCTGCTCGCCGAGATGAACGACCCGTTCACCGTGGCGCGGCTGACCGCGCTCGGCGACCTCACCGGCCGCCGCTGCCTGGAGCTCGGCGCCGGCGGCGGCAGCATCGCCGGCTGGCTGGCCGCCCGGACCGGCCCGGGCGGGCGGGTGCTGGCCACCGACCTGAACCCGCGGCACCTGCCGGTCGACCGGGGCTACACGGTGCTGCGCCACGACCTGACCAGCGAACCGGTGCCGGACCCGCCGTGGGACCTGATCCACGCCCGCCTGGTGCTGGCCCATCTGCCCGGCCGCGCCACGATCCTGCAGCGCCTCGCCGAGGCACTCGCCCCGGACGGGATCCTGCTGGTCGAGGACTGGGCTTCGGCGTACCCCGGCATCGTGCTGGCCGCGCCCGATGCGGCCGCGGCCGACCTGGTCGAGCGCTACCACCGCATCCTCGTGGGCCGGCTGTTGCCGGCCAACGGCGCCGATCCGGCCTGGGGTGGCCGGGCGCACGCCGCGATGATCGCCGCGGGCCTGGCCGGCGTGCACACCGAGATCCGGGCCGAGTCGTGGGCCGGCGGCACCGCCGGCGCCCGCCTGATCGCGGTGAACGTGGCGCAGACCGGCGCCGGGCTGCGGGCGGCCGGGCTCACCGAGCGGGAGCTGACCCGGCTGTGCCGGCTGGCCGTCGATCCGGCCCTGGTGATCCGCAGCCACTTCACCTATTCGACGATGGGCCGACGGTGAAGTGGGGCCTGCCGATTCTCGGCACGGTGACCGCGATCGCGCTCTGGTGGGCGGGCACGGCCGTCCTCGGCATCCGCTCGTTCTTCCTGCCCGCCCCGCCGGACATCGTCGCCGCGTTCCGCGCCCAGCCCGCCTACCTGCTGCGTGAGCTCGCCGCCACGGTCACCGGGACGGTCGCCGGGTTCGGCATCGCCACCGTGGCCGGGCTGCTGCTGGCGGTGGTGCTGACTGCCTGGCGCAGCCTGGAACGGGCCACCCTGCCGGTGCTGGTCGCGCTGAACTCGGTGCCGAAGGTGGCGGTGGCGCCGCTGCTGGTGGTCTGGCTCGGTTTCGGGTCCCGGCCGAAGATCGTGCTGGTCGTGCTGATCTGCTTCTTCCCGATCCTGGTGGCGACGATGGCCGGGCTCACCTCGACCCCGGCCGAGCTGAGCGAGCTGGGCCGGTCGCTCTCGGCGAGCTTCTGGCAGGCGTACGTCAAGATCCGCCTCCCGTGGGCGCTGCCGCAGGTGTTCGTCGGGCTGAAGGTCGCGATCTCGCTGGCTGTGATCGGCGCGGTGGTCGCCGAGATCAACAACCCGACCAGCGGGCTGGGCGCGGTGATCGTGCTGTCCGGCATGTCGTTCGACACCCCGCTCGCGTTCGCCGCCATCTTCCTGCTCGCGATGCTCAGCACGATCCTGTTCTACCTGGTGGTGGCCCTGGAACGATGGCTGGTGCCGTGGGCGCGGGCGATCAGCGGATGATCGAGCTGAACCGGGTCTGCCGGGCCTTCGGCGCGGTCGAGGCGCTGCGCGGGATCGATCTGCACATCGCCGAGCACGAGTTCGTCGCGGTCATCGGCCGGTCCGGGTGCGGCAAGTCGACCCTGCTGCGGCTGATCGCCGGCCTGCTCGCACCGACCGGCGGCACGGTCACGGTCGGCGGCGCGCCGGTGCGCGAGCCGAGCCGCGAGGTGGCGCTGATGCAGCAGGTCCCGGCGCTGCTGCCGTGGCGGACCGCGCTCGGCAACGTGCTGCTCCCGGTGGAGATCCTGCGGCTGCCCCGCGACGAGCACCGGGCCCGGGCGGCCGAACTGCTCGACGCGGTGGGACTCGCCGGGTTCCACGACCGGCACCCGTACGAACTGTCCGGCGGCATGCAGCAGCGGGTGGCGCTGTGCCGGGCCCTGATCCAGCGGCCTCGCGTGCTGTTGATGGACGAGCCGTTCTCCGCGCTGGACGCGCTGACCCGCGAGGAGCTGGCGGGCCAGCTGCAGGAGCTGCACCTGGCCCGGCCGGCGACCACGGTGTTCGTCACCCACTCGATCCAGGAGGCGGTGCTGCTCGCCGACCGGGTGGTCGTGTTGAGCCCGCGCCCGGGCCGGATCCGCAAGGTGCTCGACGTGGGCATCCCGCGGCCGCGCTCGTTCGGCCACAACGCGCACCTGGAGGCGGTCGCGGAATGCGTCGCCCACCTGCACGACCTGCTGCTGCGCGACTGAGCGAGCGTCAGCCGGAGACGGCGAGGACGATGACGCCGATCCCGAGCGGGACGTCGAGGAACATGCACGCCTCGGCGAGCGAGCGGGGCACGACCGTGTCGCGGCGGAAGTGGACCATGTCCCAGGCGGCGTGCGTGGCCAGGGCCAGGCCGGCCACGATCGCCCCGGCGAGCGGGGACAGGTAGAGGGCAAGGACGGCCGGGGTTCCGTACGCCAGAGCCGCCGCGGTCTGGGCCAGCAGCGCGCGCCGGGGTGCGCGGGTGGCCAGGCCGATGCCCAGCAGCAGGACCGTGACCACGACGAACGCCGCCCACCAGGGCACCCCGGCGAGTTCGACGGCGACCACCACCACGCTGAAACCGGCCACCCCGGCCCAGGCCACCCACGGCCGGGCGAACGCGGCCGCGCCGAGGTAGCAGAGCAGGGCGACGGTCACCGCGGTCGAGGCGGTGTCCCGGTCGGCGGCGAAGATCAGCACGAGCACGGCGGCGGTCAACCCGAGCGCCGACGGCCACCGGCGCAGTAGAGCGTTCGTCATACGGCCAGCGTCACCGGCAGGCGCGTGGCCGTCCGCCCTCGCGTGGCTGCGAGGTCCGGATTCGTGGGGCACCCGTCCGGTTCCCTGGCGGGGTTGAATGGTGTTCATGGAACACAGATATCTGGGTGCCAGCGGACTTCGGGTCAGTGAGCTCTGCCTCGGCACGATGACGTTCGGCAAGGAAGCCGACGAGGCCACCTCGCACCGGCTGCTGGACCGGTTCGTCGAGGCCGGCGGCGACTTCATCGACACCGCCGACGTCTACGGCGGCGGCGCCTCCGAGGAGATCCTCGGCCGGTGGCTGTCCTTCCGGCGCCGCGACGACCTGGTCATCGCCACCAAGTTCTTCTGGAGCACCGGCGCGGCCGCCAACGACCACGGCGCAGGGCGCAAGCACATCATCGCCGCGGTCGAGGCGAGCCTGCGCCGGCTGCGCACCGACTACATCGACCTCTACCAGGTGCACTGCTTCGACGAGACGACGCCGCTCGAGGAGACCCTGTCCACCCTCGACGGCCTGGTCCGCGCCGGCAAGGTGCGCCACCTCGGGGCGAGCAACTACGCGAGCTGGCAGCTTCAGAAGACCATCGACGTGGCCCGGCACCGTGGCTGGGAACCGTTCGTGGCGCTGCAGCCGCTCTACAACCTGATCGACCGGGAGGTGGAGTTCGAGCAGGTGCCGGTCAGCCGCAACGAGGGCGTCGGCATCATCCCGTGGTCGCCGATGCGCGGCGGCTGGCTCACCGGTAAGTACCGGCGGGGCATGACGTCGGCGCCGGCGGACACCCGCTGGGAGGGCAACAAGCAGCCCTGGCTCGGCGACTGGCAGAAGAGCGTCGACGAGCGGACCTGGTCGGTGACCGACGCGCTGATCGCCGTCGCGGAGGAGGTCGGGCACAGCCCGGCTCAGGTGGCGCTGCGCTGGCTGATGCAGCGGCCCGGTGTCACCGCGCCGATCATCGGGGCCCGCAAGCTCGATCAGCTCGACGACAACCTCGGCGCGGCCGGGTGGTCGCTGGACGACAAGAGCATGGAACGGCTCACCGCGGCGGGCGAGATGCCGCTGCCGTACCCCCATGGTTACCTGGCCGGATCGCCGCGCCGGCGGGCCTGAGAAAACTGTCGAGAGAGGGGCCGGCGGCCCCTCTCTCGCGCTTTCTGCAACAAACCTGCAAATCGATTCTGTTGACTCGGTTATCTCGGCGATGGCAGATTCCCTTACGGAATAACCGTCCCCGGACCCCGCCGGATCCCCACTGTCGGACGTGCCGCACGCTGCGGAAACGCATTCCATCCCCTTTTTGTGTCGGGCGCGTGGCGCGTCCCTGCCGGCGGATTCCATTCTCGACAGGAGAAACACCCATGGCTCCAACACTGCGCCGATGGGCCGGTGTCGGTTCAATCGCCACAGCGGTGACCGCGGCCCTGGTCGCCACCGTGGCGACCGCCGAGGCGGCGACCGTGTTCAGCGCGAATTTCGAGTCCGGCGGCACCACCGGCTGGTCGAAGTCGGGCGGCACCTGGTCGGTCGTGGCCGACGGCTCGCAGTCACTGCGCCAGACGAACGCGAGCAGCGAGAACGCCCGGCAGTTCGCCGGTGACGCGGCGTGGACCGATTACACCGTCTCGGCGCGGGTCAAGCCGCTGTCATTCGGCAGCAACGGTTTCGTCGGCCTGCTGGCCCGGGCGAAGAGCTCGACGACGTTCTACCGGCTGGCGCTGCTGCCCGGCAACCAGGCGCAGCTGCAGGTGGTGAACAGCGGCAACGTCACCGTGCTGGGCACCTCGTCGCGGACGGTGGCCACCGGCTCCTGGTACTCGCTGAGCCTGAGTGTCGCCGGCACCACGATCAGCGGCAGCATCGACGGCACCGCGGTCGGGACCGGCACCAGCTCGGTCGCCGGCACCGGGCGGATCGGCCTGCAGACCGGTTACGCCTCGGCCGGCTTCGACGACGTGGTGGTCAGCACGGGCGGCACCACCGCGCCGCCGAGCAGCAGCCCGCCCACCAGCGACAGCCCGTCCCCCAGCCCGTCCACCTCCACACCGCCGCCGGTCAGCGGCGCGCTGTACGTCGCGCCGAACGGCTCAGCGAGTGCTGCCGGCACCGAGGCCGCACCGACCACGCTGCCGTCCGCGATCACCCGGATCGCCGCCGGCGGCACGATCTACCTGCGTGGCGGCACCTACCAGTCGGCGTCGACGATCACCATCGCGCCGGGCAACAACGGGTCGCCGGGCGCCCTCAAGAAGATCGCCGCCTACCCCGGGGAGAGGCCGATCCTGAACTTCTCCGCCCAGGCGGAGGAGACCACGGCCCGCGGGCTGGCGATCAACGGCAACTACTGGCACGTGCACGGCCTGATCGTGGAGCGCGCCGGTGACAACGGCATCTTCATCGGCGGCAGCAACAACATCGTCGAGCGCACGGTGACCCGGTTCAACCGCGACAGCGGCCTGCAGATCTCCCGGATCGCCTCGGACACCCCGAACGCGCAGTGGCCGGCGAACAACCTGGTGCTCTCCTCGGAGTCGCACGACAACGCCGACTCCGACGGCGAGGACGCGGACGGTTTCGCCGCGAAGCTGACGGTCGGCTCCGGCAACGTCTTCCGCTACACGGTGTCGCACCACAACATCGACGACGGCTGGGACCTCTACACCAAGACCGACACCGGGCCGATCGGCGTGGTCACCATCGAGGACTCGATCGCCTACCAGAACGGCACGCTCAGCAACGGCGGGCAGGCCGGCGCCGGCGACCGCAACGGTTACAAGCTGGGCGGCGAGGACATCGGCGTCAACCACATCGTGCGGCGCAGCATCGCCTACGACAACGGCAAGCACGGGTTCACGTACAACAGCAACCCGGGCTCGATGACGATCTCCAACAACCTGTCGATCGACAACGCCGAGCGCAACTTCAACTTCGACGAGGGTTCGCACGTCTTCCGCAACAACACGTCGTGCCGCAGCGGCAGCGGCACCAACGACCGGATCATCGGCAACGCGGACAGCTCGAACCAGTTCTGGTCCGGCAGCAACGGCTCGCGGTGCGCGTCCTACACCGGGGCGCTGGGCTGGTCGTTCGCCTCCGACGGCAGGCTGGTCGTCACCCTGGGCGGGCGGGTGGTCTCGCTCTGATCTCTCGCCGGCGGGCCCGGCCGGTGTGCGTGTGCCGGCCGGGCTTGACCCTCCTCCTGGGGGAGACTCCAAGCTGGAGTCCAGGAAGGAGGAACCCATGACCGACCTGATCCCGATCGGCCGCTTCTCCCGCATGACCCGACTGTCGATCAAGGCGCTGCGCTTCTATGACGAGCAGGGCATGCTGAAGCCGCTGCGGGTCGACCCGTCGTCCGGATACCGGTTCTACGGCCGGGTCCAGGCCAACCGCGCCGAGGCGATCCGCATCCTGCGGTCCACCGGCATGCCGATCGACGAGATCCGCGAGGTGCTGGCCGAGGACGATCCGGAGCGGACAGGCAAGCGCCTGGCCATGCACCGCGAGCGACTGCTGGAGCGGCTCGCGGAGCAGGAGCGGATGCTGCGGTTCCTCGAACGGCTCATCGATCGAGGAGAAGGCGTCATGCCCTATCAGGTAACCGTCAAGCAGGCCGAACCGAAGTTCGTCGCCGCCCTGCGCCTGCGGACCAGTCTCGCCGCCGCCGGCGCCGATGTGCAGCGCGGCTTCGGCACGCTGGTCCAGGCCATGTCCGCGGCCGGCGCCGGGCCGGTCTGCAAGCCGTTCGTCATCCACCACGAGGTGGTCGACGAGCAGACCGACGGCGACATCGAGATCTGCATCCCGGTGTCGCCGGGCACCACCTTCCCCGACGGCCCGGTCCGGGCCGTCGAGATCCCCGGCGGCCAGGTGGCCGCCACCGTCCATCGCGGGCCCTACGCGGAGATCTCACCCGCCTATCACTACGTGACCGGCTGGATCCAGGAGCAGGGCCATCAGCACGCCGGCCCACCCCGCGAGATCTACCTCAACGACCCCCAGACGGTCACCCAGGACGATTTGCTCACCGAGGTGCAGTTCCCGATTTCGTACGGGTGAGGCGCGCCCCCGTGGCTACTGCGGGTCGGGGGTTCCGTTCTCCCAGACGCAGGGGGAGTCGCTGCTGAGTGAGACGTCCAGGTGGTCGCCGCGGTCCCAGCTGTTGAGGGTGACGTAATAGCCGTCGGGCGTCTCCACGCTGTACCGGGGCTCGGGCTCGGTGCGGCCGTCGGTGTGCAGCCGGTATCCCTTCTGCTCCCAGAAGGCGGCAAGCGTCGGGATGGCCCGGTCGGCGGGCCAGCCACCGCCGGCCGGCGGCACGATGAGGTAACGCTTCTCCGCGAAGACGCGGCCGGCCGGCCCGCCGTCGGTGGGGTCGTCGCACGGCGCCGAGTCGACGTCGATGTTCACCTTCAGGGTGGCGCCGGCGGGGAGCTGGGCGAACGCTTCCTGGATCAGCTCCTCGACCCGCTGCGCGGCCTGCGCCTTGGTCTGGGTCGGCTGCACGGTCTTGTCCTCTCCGGTGCATGCGGCGGTTGCCAGCACTGCGGTCACCGCCGCTACCAGCAGCGCGCCGCGTCGTCGGATTGCCATGTCAGGGTGCACCTCGCTACTACAGCTTGCCGGTGACGATCATTGCGATGTTCTTGCGGGCGATGTTGTTGTCGTTCCAGTACGCGGAGTGGGTGGCGCCCTCGTTGTCCGGGTCGCCCGGGTCGCTGGCGAAGACCCGGGCCCCGAAGTCCAGGTCGCTCGGGTCGTTGCCGTGGGCCACGTCCAGGTCCGGCACGATGCGGATCATGTCGTGCGCCGCCCGGGTGGCGTAGACCTGCTCCGGCCGCACACCGCGCAGCTCGGAGGCGTGCTCCGCGTCGACCCCGGGCGATCCGACGAAGACCAGCGCGTCGGCGCTGATGCTCGGGTCCTTCGCACCGTAACCGATGACCGTGGAGCCGTAACTGTGCCCCAGCACGGTGTTGCGCGACGGCACGTCACCCTCGTGGGTGGCCCGCAGCCCGGTCTGGAAGCGGTCGAGCACGGGGCCGCCGTCCTCGGCATACCGGTCGAGCCCGGCGTCCGGCAGGATCGCGTCCGGGGCGTCGTAACCCATCCAGTAGACCGCGGCCGTGGACTTGTCCGGTGCCTCCATCGCGGCGTCGCCCGCCATGATGTCGGCCCGCGCGATGCCGCCGCCCGCCTTGGACAGGTCCTCGCCGGTCCCCGGCACGTAGGTGACCACGTTGTCGGCCGTGTCGGGGTTGCCGACCGCGACGATGGCCTTGCCGTCGCCGTCGGTGGAGAGCCCGACCAGATACGCGCCGGGTTTGCCGGGGTCGGCGAGCCGGGAACTGATCGCCTCCATGCCCCGGATGTTGCCGGCGGCGTCGGCACGCTGCGTCTCGAGCCGCAGCATCTCGTGGTCCATCATGGTGCGCGGGTCGCTCGCGTCCGGGTAGACCTCGCGGATGCGGCCCTGGTCGAACATGCTCTGCAGGTAGTAGATGCGCGCCTCGGTCGAGGCCAGCAGCTGCTGCTGCTCCCCGGTCGAGCGTTCCAGCACCGAGCGGTTCGCCACGTCGCGGTCGGTGACCGGGATGCCGTCGATCGACCCGACCAGGTCCGGATGCTCCAGGATGGCCTGTTCCTGCTGCTGCGGGGTGAGCGAGTCCCACCAGGTGTTGACCAGGCCGGGTGCGCGTTTCGCCTGCGCTTCGAGATCGGCACGGGAGACGCTCTCCAGCTGTCCCGTCCCGAACCCGGCCTGCGGCGACGGAGTGTTGACGGCGATGGCGTTGGCGGTCGAGTCGTCCAGCGCCCGCGCCCGCTCGACCACCGCCCGCAGGTCGTTGAGCAGGGCCCCGGTCTCCCGGGCGGTGTGCGCCAGGTTCCCGGCCGAGTAGGCGGAGGCCGGCGCGGTGATGGTGCCCGCTGCCGTGTCCACGGTGTAGCCGGCCTGCCGCGCCGAGGCGACTATCCCCTCCGCCTGCTGGCGCAGCGAGCTCATCCCGTACGCATGCTGGTCCGTCGCCTCGAAGATCCGCTTGGCCGGGTTGTAGGTGTTGCTCACCTCGGCGCGCAGCGCCGTGGCCCGCTCGGCTGCCGCCGCCGATCCGGTGCCGCTCGACCAGACCTCGGCGAGGTCCCGCGTTCCCCGGATCAGCTGCTCGGCGGCGTCGTCGAGGCTCTGCGCGAGCCGCTGCCACCGGTCCGCGGCCGTGTGCCATGGCCCGACGTCGACGGTGAGCAGATCCTGCAGACTCATCTCGCTCATGCCGCCGCCTCCGCTGCGCGCCGGCGTCGCCACGAGGTCGCAAGCTTGCTCATAACGGCACCCGGGATCCGCTGCGCCGCACGTTGTCGGCGTTCGCCTGGTCACGGGCCTGGTATTCCTGTGCGGCCCTGATCAGGCTCTCGCCGAACTCGGTGACCTGGCCGGTGAGCCGGCGCAGGTCCGCGAGCCAGGCCTTCTCGGCGGCCTGTGCCGCGGTGGCCGCCGAGGACCCGGCGCCCGGCGCGGGCGCGAGACCCGAGCCCGCGGCCTCGGTGGCCTGCCGCAACGTTGTCGCGGCGGCGGCCACCTCGGTTCCGATTCCGCGCAGGGCCACTACGTCGACCCCGAGTTGTCCGGGTGGCATGGGTGCCCTCCCCTCGTGCGTGCGGATTCAACGCTCGTCAAGGGGTACGCCGGCATCGATGCCCCGGTTCAATGCGGGCCCGCCGGAGCGGGCCCGCATCCACCTCAGGCGAACGCTTTCACCTCCAGGAGGCCGACCGAGGCGGCGCCACTGGTCAGGGCCACCCGCAGGCGGGTGGTGGAGACCTGGCCGAAGGTGACGTTGTTGTACTGGTCGGCGGCTGTCGGATATCCGCTGGGGGAGGGGACGTCGGCGTAGGCCGAGCCGGTCCAGTACTGCAGCTTCCACGACGCCGGCAGGTCGATGCCCTGGCCGTCGTCGAAGAAGTAGACCTGGGCGGAGCGCAGGGTCTGCGCCGACGACCAGGTCAGCTCGGCCCACTGCTGGCCCTGGTTGGGCCACGTCCCCCAGCGCGGGTTGACCGTGTCGTTGGAGGACGGTGGGTCGATGCCGTCGTTGAGCGCGGCGACGCTCTCCCACGACGAGGTGTAGGAGGCGCTGGGTGTGGCGGTCGAGGCCAGGTTCGGGTTCGCCGGGACGGTGCCCTGGCCGTAGAGCTTCACCTCGGTCAGGCCCACCTTGGCGGCGCCGGACGGCTGGGTGAACTGGATCCGCAGCCGCGACGTGCTGACCGGGGTGAAGGTGACCCGGTTGTAGTTCGACTGCGGGGTGCCCGGCGTCTTCACCTGCGACGCCGCGGCCACCCAGGCGGAACCGTTCCAGTACTGCACGGTGTACGCCGCGGGCGGCCGGTACCGGTTGCCGGCCCGGTCGTTGCGGAAGTACAGCCGGGCCTCGTTGACCGTCCGGTTCGCGCCGAAGTTCAGCTCGTACCAGTCGGTGGCGTTGGGGGTGCCGTAGCTGCCCCACAGCGGTGAGTTGGTGGGCAGGTCGTCGATCGCGGCGGCCGCCGACGTGCCCGAGGTGGTGTAGGACGCCGACACGGTCGCGCCCGCCGCCAGGTTGGGGGCGGTCGAGGTCAGGTCGACGCCCGCCTTGGCGAAGATGTCGACCATCCGGGCGCTGCTCTGCGCCACGTTCTGCGGCGCCTGCAGGCCGGAGAAGGCCACGTTGTGGGTGACCGTGCCGGCGCCGGACGGGAAGGTGACCGCGCCGGTGGCCGGGTTGTAGACGAAGCGGACCAGCCGGTCGACGGTGGCGACCCGGGTCCCGTTCAGATAGATCGAGTAGCCCTGCGGGACGCCGCTGTAGCGGGTCACCCCGTCGGCCGGGTCGTCCCAGACGACGGAGAGGTTCGCATTGCGGTACCGCAGGTTGTTGACCGCGAAGTGGCTCCAGCCGATGGTGATCGGCGCGAGCTCGATCTGGGTGTCGTTGCGCGGCCGCAACCCGGCCACGTCCTCGATGATCGTCCAGTTGCTGCTGCCGAGGATGTTGTGGTGGATCCACGAGCGGTAGTTGATGGTGCTGCCATTCCAGTCGGCCCAGAACTCGTTGGCGTCCGGCCAGGCGGTGTTGCCGCCGACGTACTGCGCCCAGGCGTTCCAGTACAGCAGCTTCTTGTAGTCCTCAGTGGTCATCCACGAGTTGGGGTAGTTGCGCAGCACCGACGAGTAGAGCCGGAACTGCACCGTCGAGTTGATCGTGGAGAAGTTGTTGCTGCCCGGGTTGCCGGCCGCCGCGGCGGCCGCCTTGTCCCGCTGGTTGGCGGTGTAGAACGGGAAGATCGGGTACTCGGCGGGGTCGGCGTACAGGCGCAGCGCCTCGCGGTACTGCGCGGTGTTCGGCATCAGGCCGACCGAGTACGGGTAGTAGTTGTTGATCTCCTTCCACGGCACGTGCGTGTTGGTCGACACGTGCTTGTGCTCCAGCAGCTGCCGCGACGGGTTCCACAGCGTGTTCACCACGCCGTCGCGGATCCGGTTGGCGAGCGTCTGCATCTCGGTCGCCTTGGCACTGTTGCCGAGCAGCGTGTAGGCGTCGCGGGCCGCGTTGGCGGCCGACCACACGTAGGCGGTCTCGGCGCGGTCCAGGTTGCCGGCCCGCCAGTGGAACGACACCGCGTCGGCGTCGTTGCCGGTCATCGCGCCCCAGTCGTACTCGATCACGCCGTTGTTGTTGGTGTCGTAGGTGGCGAGCTGGCCCTTGGCGTCACCCTCGGCGTAGCGGGCGAAGTTGCGCAGCATGGCCGGCTGCCCGCCGTGGATCTGGTACGCCCGCCAGGCCGCCTCGGCGATGTACTGGGTGTAGGAGTTCGACCAGTTCTCCGGGTCGCCGGGGTTGTCCATGAACCGGCCGTTCGCCGAGTACTGCCCGACGGCCAGATACGGCCCGTAGCTGTACTCCGCGTTGCGCAGGTACTTCAAGTCGTCGATGTGCATCGGCTGCGTCAAAGCGATCGCGTTGTTGTAGCCGGTGACACCCTCGATCGACTGCGGGAACTGGAAGTCCTGCCCGGGGATGTCGGCGTCCAGGTGGTTGAAGCGCATCAGCCACCAGCGGTAGTAGATGTTCTTCTTGATCGCCGCGTCCGGCACGTCGATGTAGGGCACGTTGTCGGCCCACCACCGGTTGTAGGCGCGGACGTGGGTGGCGAACGCGTCGGCTGCCGACTGCGCACGGTAGGAGTCGTACTCCGTACGCGACTGGGGGATCTCGGTGGTGACCAGGCCGAGTTGCACCTTGACGGTGACCGTCTGCCCGGCCGGCACCGTGACCGAGCGGCTGAGGCTGCCGCTGGCGGCGGTGAAGCCGTCGCCGGAGAGCCGCGGGTAGAGCGTGGTCAGGTTGTTCTTGACCGCCCGGGTGCCGGTCAGTTCGCTGCCGCTGACCGTCGTCGCGTAGGGCGAGGTGGCGTTCAGCTGGACGGTCGCCGAGGCGGACCCGGTGTTGACCACCGCGACGTTGGTGACCAGCACGTTGTTGTGGGTGATGAACTTCGTGACGTCGAGCCGCAGCGAGCCGCCGGTGTGCACGCTGCGCCAGTGACTCGGGGTCTGCCGGCGCTGGGCGGGCTGCTCGGTGAAGGTGCCCGGCGAGGCGGTGATCGCGTAGGCGTTCTGGCTGCTGATGTTGTCCCAGTAGGCGGCGTTGCCGCCGAAACCGATCACCGCGGGGTTGTGGGTGTACATGAACGCGGCGCGGCCGCGGCTCATCAGCCAGGTCCCGGCCGGGTCGTTCCCGGTACGGGCGAGCAGCCGGTCCATCCAGAAGTCGGTGCCGGAGGCCTCGGCGTCGTAGATGGCCCGCATGGTGTCGCCGGTGGAGTAGCCGACCGGTGGCGCGGGGATCGACCCGGCGCCGGTGAAGGTGGGGTAGCCGATGGTCTGCGCGGCGTGCGCGGGGGTCGCCGGCACGGTCAGCCCTGCGGCGACGAGGATCGCCGTGGTGAGGATGCGGCCGCTGCCAGGCCGGCGTTTGATGATCGGACGCTTGTTGACCGGGCGCTTGTTGACCGGGCGCTTGAAGATCGGGCGCTTGAAGATCGGGCGCTTGAAGATCGGCGGGCGCTTCATGACTGGAACGCCTTCCACTCAAGTACACCTGTGGAAAACCCGCTGCGCGACGTGATCAACAACCGCAACCTGGTCGTGTTGACGGTGTTGAACGTGATGGCGTTGTCAACATTGCCGGCCGTGCCACATGTTGATTGGCCGGGCACCGATACATATTGACTGCCGTTCCAGTACTGCAGTTGACACGACGCAGGCAGGTCAATGCCCTGGTTGTCGTCGAACCAGTAGACCGACGACCGGTTGATCGACCGGGCCGACGGCCACTGGTACTCGATCCACTGCGTCCCCTGCTGCGGCCAGTTGCCGTAGGCGAGGTTCGACCGGTCCTGCGAGTTCGCCGGGGTGCCGCCGTTGTTGATCGCGGCCAGGCTCTCCCAGGCCGACACGTGCGACGTCGACGCGGTCGCGGACGGCGCGATGTTGGTGCCGCTCCCGCCGCCGGTGCCCGGGTTGGGCGGCGGCCCGGTGCTGGTCTGCACGACCGGCTGGATCGTGCCGTCAGCGTTGAAGTACAACCGGTCGACCGCCACCGACCTGCGGAAATTGCCGCCGCCGGGCGCGTTGGCGTTGTGGTAGACGATGTACCACTGACCGTTGAACTCGACGACCCCGGCGTGATTGGTGGTCGACGAGACCTGACCCAGCACGATGCCGCGGTGCGTCCACGGGCCCATCGGATTCGTCGCGGTCGCGTACCGCTGGCAGGCGTAGTTGGCGTTGGTGACGCAGCCGCTGGTGTCGTTGGCGGCGTACATCATGTAGTAGAGGCCGTTGCGCTTGAACATCCACGGGGCCTCCCAGAAGTTGGTGAGTCCCGTCGGGGTGACGACCGAGCCGACCGTGTCGATCATGTTGCTGGCGAGCCGCACCGCCCGCGGTCCCCAGTAACCGCCCCAGTACAGGTACGCCTGGCCGTCGTCGTCCACGAAGACCGTCGGATCAATGTTGAGGCCCGACGAGTTCGGGGTGCTGTCGCTGATCAGCGGGCCGCCCTTGGCGTCGGTGAACGGGCCCAGCGGGCTGTCGCCGACCGCCACGCCGATGTTCATCCAGCCCGGGCCGTTGCCGTTGATCGAGGTGTACCAGTAGTACTTGCCGTTGCGCGGCTCCACCTCGCTGGCCCACGCGTCGGCACCCGCCCACGGGAAGGTCGCGATGTTCGCCCGCGCGCCGCGGTGCGTCCAGGTCGCCGCGTCGGTGGAGGAGAGCACGTGCCACTCGCGCATCACGAAGTTGTTGGTGCCGGTGGGCGCCTCGTCGCGGCCGGCGTAGACGTACAGCGTGTTGCCGACGACGAGCGGGGCTGGGTCGGCGGTGTAGATGCTGGTGATGATCGGGTTGGCGGCGTGTGCCGGGGCGACGGTCAGGGCGACCGCCGTGATCACCCCGCACGCGGCGGCTGCCCATCTTCGTAGGGACATGTCGACTCCTCTACTGACCGGTGGCGTTCAGTTGGGAAACCTCGGTCGCGGACAGCGCCCGGCTGTAGATCCGGACGTTGTCCACGGCCGCGGCGAGGTAGGGATCGTTCGCGTACTGGGAGCGGCCGATCCAGTTCTGGGTGGTGGAGCCGAGCGCGCTCGGGCGGACGGTGAGCGCGCTGTTGCGGGCCACCTCGGCGCCGTTGACGTAGAGGACGCCGAGGTTGCCGGTGTGGGTGACGGCGACGTGTGTCCAGGCAGCGGTGGGCAGCGCGGTCGGGGCGTCGATGCGCTGCTCCGAGACCGCGCCGCCGGTGGTGATCGCGTACCGCGCGGTGCCGGCGCTGCTGCGCGGGGTGAGGAAGAGGTAGGAGCCGGTGCCGCTGCCGAAGTCGAACACCCGCGTCCAGGTGGCGGCCGTGTCGATGCGCACCCAGGCGGCGATCGAGAACGAGGCCGCGCCGGCCAGGATCCCGGCGGGCAGCGCGATGTGCGCGTTCGCGCCGCTCAGCAGCACGCCGCGGCCGGTGCGCCCGGTGGTGCGGGAGGCCGCGCCGGCCAGGACGCCGTTCCAGCCGTTGCCGGTCGCGTCGACGACGGCGCTGCCGGAGGCCTCCTCGAACGGGTAGCGCGCCTCCCTCGGGGTGTTGCTGACGACGTTCCAGTACACCGAGTAGCGCTGACCATGGGTTTTGTAGAACGGCCGGAGCAGCACCGAGCCGGCGGTGTACTCCAGCGGGGCGGCCGCCGGGCGCAGCGCCGACGGGTCGAGCGACGGCAGCGCGCTCAGGTTGGTGCTGCCGAACTGTCCGGCCAGGACGATCGGGCCGTGCTTGACCGCGCGGACCGCCGGGTTGTCCGGGGTGGCTTCCAGCGCGAGAGTCATCGGCAGGCTGATGTCGACGGTGTCCCCGGACGACCAGGTGCGGTTGATCGCCAGGTAACTGCCGGGTGTGGGGGAGCCGGTGAGGGCGCCGTTGACGCGGACCTGGGCGCCGGCGGCCCAGGACGGGATGCGGACCCGCAGGTCGATCGGTCCCGAGCCGGTGACGGTCAGGCGGGACGTCGCCGTCTCCGGGAACGTGGTCTCCTGGCGTACGGTCAAGCCCCGGCCGGGCCAGGAAAGCGTGGCCGCGATGAAGAGATTGACCCACAGCGTGCGCGCGTTGTCGTGGAAGAAAATGCTGTCCGCGAACTTGGTGTTGGTCTCCATCCCGGTGCCGTGGCAGCAGGTGAAGTTGTCGTAATCGTTGCTGTAGGTCTTGATCCCGCCGGCCCGCAACGGCACGTAATAGCAGTGATGGCCGTGCGCCGAGCTCGGGTTCTGCGCCCCGAGCAGGTGGTTGTAGAGCGCCTTCTCGTAGAAGTCCATCCACTCGGCGGCCCGCGACGGGTCGGTGAAGAACAGCTGCCGGGTCAGCTTGAGCATGTTGTAGGTGTTGCAGCACTCGCAGGTGGTGTCGGACAGCTCGCTCGCGATCCGGTTCGGCGCCTGGAAATACTCGCCGTTGGAGTTGCCGCCGATCGCGTAGGAGTGCTGGCGCACCACGAAATTCCAGAAATTGACGGCGATCTGTCGATAACGGGTGTCGCCGGTGGCGTGGAAGCCGCGGATCGCCGCGATCGCCTTCGGGATCTGCGTGTTGGCATGGAACCCGGCCAGGGCGTCCACGTTGTTCGCCAGCGGGTCGAGCACCTGGGCGTGGTCGAAATACTGCGCCGTGGTCAGGTGCGCCGGGTTCTCGCTGAGCTGGTAGAGGTTGAACAGCGTCTCGCCGACCCCGCCGAACTCGACACGCAGCATCTGTTGACGCTGTGCATACGTCAACCTGCTGTTGCGGGCCTGCGCCCACGCCGCCTTGCGTTCCAGCACGGTGAGCGCCTGGGCGTTGCCGGCAAGCTGATGCATGTCCAGCAGGCCCTGCATGATCTTGTGCAGCGTGTAGTAGGGCGCCCACACCTGCTGGCCGGTCTCCACCCGGTCGATGAAGCTCTCCGGATAGGCCGACAGAAACCCGTTGGGTCGCTGGCAGAGCGCCAGTTGCGCGACCAGATGGTCGCCCTTGGTCTTGAAACCGGCTTCGCCGGTGCCGGCGTACGCCTGAGCGAGCGCACTGAGGACGTGGCCGATGGAGTGGCCCCGCAGCTCGGTGGTGGGTGACTCCCAGCCGCCGCACGGGGTCGCCGAGGACGGCAGCCCGGCGGTGACCCGGAACATGTGCAGCAGCCGGTCGGCGTTGAGGAAACGCAGGTAGGCGTGGGTGCGGGCGGCGTTGTCGGCGAACGGGCCGGCGCCCAGGCGGACGGCGGTGAGCGGGAACGCGTACGCCGAGACGCCGTTGTCGGGGCGGGCTTCGGCAGCGCCGGCCGGGTTCTCGTCGGCGAGCAGGAGGCCGCCCGCGGCACCGGCGCCCGCGGCGACGGCGCCGGTGCGCAGAAGGGAACGACGGGAGAGAGCAGGCTGGTCCATTTCGGGTGCCTTTCGTCGGCCCCGGCCGGGCACGACCCGGCCGGGGCTCTCGGTACGCGTGGATCAGTAGCCGTAGCGGCTCTTCAGATGCCGCCACCAGTCGCGGAACATCCAGGCGTCGAACTCGGTGATCGACGCGGAGCTGCCGGCGCGCATGATGAAGTTGCTGACGCCGCTCGGGGTCCAGTCGTAGAAGTCGTCCAGACCCCAGGTATGGCCGATCTCGTGCAGCAGGATGGTCATGTTCGCCGCGTTGAGGTTGTTCATGTAGTACTCGCGGCCCATCCGCTGGCCCCAGTCACCGCCGGCGCCGCCGCCGAAGCCGTCGGTCAGCCACAGTGACTGGTCGTAGTGCCGGGCGACGCCGCCGGGACAGCGCGGATACTGCCCGTTCTGGTTGAAGAACCGGCCGCACGGGACCGAGCACTGCGGCGCGTTCTCCCGGATGTCGTTCACGTAGATGTCGACCGAGTTGTCGCTCCACTGCAGTTGCGAGCGGTTGCGCACGGCCCAGCCGACCACCCGGATCGGCACCTCGGTGTACGGCCAGGCGTTGTGGCCGACCAGCTCGTCCATCCACTTCTTGTACTGACGGGCCAGGGTGGCGTGGATCTGGTCGCGCTGGGCCGCGGTCACGGTCGCCGAGGAGTCCCAGCGGACGCAGTAGTTGATGTAGCCACGGTTGGCCATCACCTGGTCCCAGCCGTAATTGCGGAAGCCGTACAGATTGCCGTTGTTGTAGGTCTGCTCCTGGTGCTGCCATACCTGGTTGAGCGGGGTGACCAGATGGGCCGGCGGGCTCCAGGTCGCGGGTGCGGCGTGCGCCGGCGCCGGAATCAGGCTGACGGCCACCAGTGCGGCGGTGATCGCCGCGAGGATTCGTGTTCGCACGGAACCTCCATAGACAAGCATCGATCTTTTAGGTGGTGGTGCACCCCCGTGCGTGATTCGTGATGGTCGCCGGGCATCGACTCGCGGCAGTGCCCCTGAACCGCGAGGTGACCCGGCAGAGGGCTCCGTCCTCTGTCGGTGCTGAAGGTCAGGGTTCCCTACGAAAACGTTTTCGGCAAGATGTGCATCGCGTTAACTCTGGGATGTGAGATCCCGCTGCTCGCGTCCCCCGCGGGCGGTGCGTCCCGCACCGAAAGGCCGGTTGACGGGCGGGGAAGAGCAGTGTCCGCTGAGGACATGACTGCGATTGTGGGCCTGGCCCGGCGCGGCTCCGTCTTCATCGGCGGCGACAGCGCGGGGGTCAGCGGCATGAACCTGTCCGTACGCGCCGACAGCAAGGTGTTCCACAACGGTGGCTACCTGTTCGGGTTCACCACGTCGTTCCGGATGGGGCAGCTGATCCGCTACTCGCTGACCCCGCCGGCGCCGGAGGGCGACCTCGACCGGTTCATGGCCACGGCGTTCGTCGACGCGCTGCGGGACTGCCTCAAGAGCGGTGGGTGGGCGCGCAAGGAGGACGAGCAGGAGCTGGGTGGGACGTTCCTCGTTGGTGTGCGGGGGCGGCTCTTTGCCGTGCACGACGACTATCAGGTGGCCAGCGCGGCTGACGGTTATGCCGCGGTCGGTTGCGGTGATCAGGCGGCGCTCGGCGCGCTGTATGCGACGGGGAGGACAGGCCTCAAGCCGGCTGCCCGGATCCGGGTCGCGCTGGGCGCGGCGGAGAGGTTCAGCGCGGGTGTGCGCGGGCCCTTCCTCTGCATGGCGTTGCGGAAGAAGGGGCGGGCAGAGCTGCTCGATTGATCCCGACCTGGCGCGCGGCCTTGTCTCGCTGTTGCTCATGCTGGGACTCGCCAGCCCGCGATCAATCCCGCACGCAGCGGGCCCCTGGCCGGGCAGCTTCCGCGGTCGGGGCTGCCCGCCACCCGATGTCCTAGATCATCTCCGGCTGCCAGCCAGAGTCGCCTCTCACCCCCTGAACAAGCCCTGCACGTCAGCCGAACCGTCCTGCTGACGCGCAGTGTTCCCTTGGGCCTGCTGCGCAGGCGCTGCCTGCCAGCTGGATTGCCGGGCTGACGTGCGGTGTTGCCTGGGGCGTGCTGAGCGGGCACTGGCCGGCAGCCGGATTGGCCGGCTGGCCGGCGGTGCCGTGCAGCGGCGCCGGGGCGAGCGCTGCTGGTCAGCCGAGGTCGCTTGGCTGATCGGCGGTGCTGCGAGGGCGCAACAGCGAGCCGCGGATTCTGACTGTGGGCAGTGCCTTGCCTCAGTGGGTGACCTGGTCGGGGAGGACGGCCAGGCCGGCTCGCGCGACGATCTGCTGCAGGGCGGCGACGTGATCGGCGAAGGCCTGGCGGCCCAGCTCGGTCAGCCGGGCCGAGGTGCGCGGGCGCTTGCCCACGAAGCTCTTGCGGATCTCCACATAGCCGGCGTCCTCCAGCGTGGTCAGCTGCTTGGACAGCGCCGAGTCGGAGAGGGCGAGGCTGTCGCGGAGGAACTTGAACTCCGCCCACTCGGTCGCAGCCAGCAGACTGACCAGCGACAACCGGGTAGGGGCGTGGATCAGTTCGTCGAAGATGGGGGTGTCGCTCATCGGGAGCCACCCGCCAGCGGCCGGGACAGCATCAGCCGGCGCAGGTGGGTCATCAGGAGCGGGCCGCCGGCGGCCAGGCCGAGGGCGACGGGCACGCAGGCGAGAGTCCCGGGCATCGGCACGCCCAGCTCTTCCAGGAGGAAGCCGAGCACCAGGCCGAGCGCGACCAGGCTGAGGGTGAAGGCCGCGATGGCGAGGCCGCCGCGCACCCCCAGCAGATCCGGCCGGACCTGCACCTTCGCCTTGCGCACCATGGCCAGGATCAGCGCCGACAGGCTCAGGGCGTAGACGACGCTGCCGGTGGCGACGAGCCAGCCGATCTCACTCTCCACGGCGGCGACGAACAGCACCATGAGACCGCCGATGCTGAACCAGAACCAGGACGGGACAAGGTTGCTGTCGACGACCTGCGCGCGGCGGGCCTGCATTTCGGCTAGAGCCAGCTCGGCGTCGATGGGTGGAATGGTCATCGCTTCCTCCTCGGGCATGTACTTGCCTACTAGGAAAGTAGCCTCCACTTTCCTAGTAGGCAAGTACTTTCCTCAAGGTCAGAGCGGGATGGCTCCAGAGGGCACGGTGATGACCACATTGCCGACCTTGTGGCCGCTGTCCACATATCGGTGAGCGGCCACGATCTCGTCGAGCGGATAGGTGCGGTCGACGACGATCTTCAGGTCACCTCGCTCCAGCAGGCCGCGCAGCTCGGCGAGGGCCGCGTGCTTGCGTACCGACATGCCGGTGCGCACCCGCGGGCCGCCGGTCAGCGCGGTGCGCAGCTGGAGCACGTTGTTGACCAGGCCGGTCGTCGGCAGGTAACTGCCGCGTGGCGCCAGCACCTTCCGGCACTGCGCGAACGAGCTGCGCGACACCGTGTCGAACACGACGTCGTAGCGCTCGCCGGAGGTGGCGAAGTCCTCCACCGTGTAGTCGATGACCCGGTCCGCCCCCAACGACTCCACCAGCTTGACGTTGCGGCCGCTGCACACCCCGTGGACCGTGGCCCCGGCCCGTTTCGCGACCTGCACGGCATAGGTCCCGATGCTCCCGGAGGCGCCGATGACGAGCACCCGCTGACCGGGCCGAACCCGCACCGTCTGGCGCAGGAAATGCCAAGCGGTGGTGAAACCGTCCACCGTGGCGGCCGCCTCCGGATAGCCGACACCCGGCGGGATCGTCGTGAACGACGCCTTCTCGGCAAGGCACTTGAACTCGGCGTTCGCCCCGACGGCGAATCCGGTGAAGCCGAAGACCCGGTCGCCGGTCCGGTACCTGCGGACCTGCGGGCCGATCGCCGTGACCTCGCCGGCGAACTCCAGGCCCAGCACGCGAATGCCGGACCGGGGCCGGAACGGGCCGATGATGACGCGCCCCCACCGGGGCTCGCCGCGCCGCATCCCGCACTCGGCGGATGTGACCGTGGTGGCGTGCACCCGGATCTGCACCTGGTCGCCGCGCGGCTCGGGCTTCGGCAGCTCGACCTGGGTGAGCACTTCGGGTGGTCCATACCTGTGGAACATCACCGCACGCATCCCATCATCGTGAACGAGTGATGCTGTGACCGCGCTGAGTGGCGGTGGCACGACCACGAGTGAACCGAAGCGGCGCGCAAGGCGTACACCAGGGCATCCGTAACGCGGTGAGGGGGACAACCATGGCCGATCGCCTGCAAGTGGACCTTGTGCTTCTCGAATCGATCTCCAGCCGGCTGCGGCGGTCCAGCGAGATGCTCGGCGCCACGCGGGCCGGCACGCCGGCCGCGCCGGACGCCGGCGAAGCCACACCGATCTTCGCCGAACTGCTCAGCCGGCTCTCGGAGAGCTCCGCCAACCTCGTTGCCGGCCTCCAGGAGGCCGGGACGCTGGTCGCCGAGGCGAGTCAGACGTACGCCGCACGCGACGCCGCCGCCGGGCGGACCATAGACGGGGCCTACTGATGTCGATCGACACCCGTCTCGACGGTGATCCGGCCCAGATGTACGCGGCTGCCCGCTGGCTGCGTGACGAGCTCGGCTTCGAGGTGAGCGCGGGCGCGTCCACGCTGCGGTCGGTGGGCGCGGACGCCGCGGAGAATTGGCGTGGCACTGCCGGAACCACGTTCCACAGCCGGATGTCCGGCGCCGCCGCGAAAGCTGACGCCCTGTACAGCGAGATCCAGACCACGGCGGGGGTGTTCACCGGGTACGCCGATCGGCTCGCCGGTGCGCAGGGCCGGATGGCCCGGGCGCGGGAAATAGCGGCCGCCAACGGCTTGACCGTTTCGGGTCAGGTGATCCTGGAACCAGGGGCGGGGCCGGACGCGTCGAACCCCGCCGGCGGAGCGGCAGCGATGGCCGACCATCAGCGCAGAGTGCAGGCCTACAGCCTGGCGCAGGGCGAGGTCGAGGGCGCCCGTGCCGAGATGGCGGCCGGCACCGAGATCGCCCGGGGTGCGCAGAGTTCCGCCCGTGCCCGGCCGCTGCTGCAACAGAACGACGTGCTGCACGGCGGCGCCGCACCGGCCAACGCGAGCAAACCGGCCGAGCCCGGCCCGGCCGGCACCGCGGCGCCGGAGGTGAGCAGGCAGCTCTATCCCGGTCCCGACGGCAGTGCCGTGCCGCCCACGAGTAACCGTCCGCCCGACGGCCCCGGCAGCGCATCCGGCGAGGCCCGCGGAACCCCGGAGCAGAACGGCAGCACAGCCACTCTCCCTCCGAACGCGAGTAAGCCTTCGGAGGGTGGGCCGAGCGCTGGTGGTGAGGCGCGGTCGGGTTTGGAGGAGCGTTCGCGTAACGGTGATGGTGGCGGTGGGTTGCCGTCGAATGCGAGTAAGCCTTCGGAGGGTGGGCCGAGCGCCGGCGGTGAGGCGCGGTCGAGTCTGGAGGAGCGCTCCCGCAGCGAGGAGGGCGGCGCCGCAGCGCCGCCGAACGCGAGCAAGTCGGACGAAGGCACCGGCAGGGCGCCGGAGGACGGTCGCGGCGAGCTCAACGACCAGACAGGCGGCGCCAGGAAGCCCGAGGAGGGCCGGGGCGAGCTGAACGACCCAGCGAGTGGCGGCGCGGTGGCCGGTGGTGCGAGCAAGCCGGATGAGGCGCGGATTGCGCCGAACGAGCATGCCGGCGGTGCGAGCGAGCCGGATGAGGCGCGGATTGCGCCGAACGAGCATGCCGGTGGTGCGAGCAAGCCGGATGAGGCTCGGATTGAGCCGAACGAGCAAGCCGGCGGCGCCAGGAAGGCTGAGGGCGAGCGGGGTGAGCTGAACGACCAGACGAGCGGGGGAGCCAGGAAGCCCGAAGAGGGACGGGCTGAGCAGGCCGGCGGCAGCGGCGAGGCAGCAGGGGCCGCGGCGGAGCGCAGCCGCAACGCCGGCTAGCTAGCGGCTGTCCTTGCGGGCCTGCCGGCGGGCGCCCTGGGCGCGCGTCGAGGCGTGGCGTTTGGTCAGCTCGACCGATTGCGGCCGGCGGTCCTTGCGCTGGGGGTGCAGCTTCGGGACCGCCGGCGGCTCGGAGGACACGCCGCGGGCCGTGCGTTCCTCGGCGTGCCGTTCGGCTTCCAGCGACTCGGCGCTGGCCTGCGCGGCCAGCGCCAGGTGCCGGCTCACGGTGGCGAGGATGACCTCGAAGACCTCGGCCTTGGCCCGTTTGCGGCTGTTCTGCGCGTGGGCCTTTCCACGTCCGCCGGCCTCCGGGACCCGGGTGGCGGCGCGGCGCCGGTAGACCTTGACGTGTTTGTTGCGGGCGCGGCGGACCCGGGTGTGCAGCTCGATCAGCGCGTCCTCGTCCAGGCCGGCCAGCCGGTCCGGATCGGCCTCGCGCACGATCGCCAACTCCGCCTCGGAAAGGGAACCCAGCAGCAGATCCATGCGCCCACGCTAGGAAGGCCGGCGGGCCGCCCGCCTCATCCGAGAAGGATGATTGATCCGCTCATTTTCCCGTCGTGCTGGGCGTCTCGTCGTACGCGGGGTAGCCGAGCAGTTCGACGAGGTTGCCGGTGGCCTTGGTGAACGCCTCGGTGATGTCGTCGTCGAAGTGGTTGCGCCAGTCGCCGGGCTGACCCTTGCGGTAGTGCGACACGGCGCCGGTGCCCTTGCGGTCGTTCATGTTGGAGAAGCTGTACCGCGACAGCAGGGTCGCCATCTCGGCCGGCGGGATCGCGATGCCGCAGTGGCGCATCAGCTGGTCCACCTCGTTCGCCTGGTTCTCGCCGACGAGATCCTCGTAGCGGAACAGCCGCACCTCCTCGGAGGGCGGTGCGACGGCCCACGACCGGACCGCCTTGAAGGTGCCCTTGGCGGTCAGATTGTCGATCAGGTAGAGCAGCCCTTCCTTCCGCGGCAATTCGTGGAGAACCTTGCGGACCTCCAGCACGTCGCCCATAGGGGCGTGCGAATTGCGGGTGGAGAAGTAGCTGGAGACCAGCATGTCGCGCGGGTCGCGCATGACGAAGAATGCCCGGTATTTGTCCGGCTTCGGGATCTTGTCGAAGCGTTTACGGGAGAAGAACAACGACAGCGCGATGCGGTTCGGCGGCGTGACCCGGGGATGGCTCCAGTTGTAGAACCGCGGGTCATAGGTGAGCAGGCCGGAGTGCCGATAGGTGATCGGGTCGCTGAAGAGTTCCTTTATCCACTGGCTCGCGGTCTTGCGCACTGCGCAGTGATAGATGTTCACGTATTCACTGCGCGTGACCACCGGAACGGTGAGCCGCAAACGCGTGTTGTGTGCTCCCAGCAGCGTGCGGCGCGTCATCACCCGCATGGGCAGGGGCGCGTTCTGCTTGGCGAACATGACAGTGCGGTTGAACATCGTCCTTTACCTGCGCAGTCGGGGGCACGCGGTCCGTCAGTGGGATTCTGGCGTCGAACGCGCCGGAGCTTACAACAATTTTGACGGGGTTACTACAGATGATCTTCACAGCTATTTATAAGAATCGATATGTACGCAAGCCCACACTATGTTTACGACCGGTCGGTCGTTTAGTACGGTGAGCGGCATGACGACGCAGGACGGCCGGCTGATCCGCGGCGAGCGGACCCGCACCGCGGTGCTGGACCAGGCGCTGCTGCTCGCCACCGTGGCCGGGCTCGACGGCCTCTCGCTGAGCCAGGTCGCCGACTCGCTGCGGGTCAGCAAGTCCGGCCTCTTCGCGCACTGGCGTTCCAAGGAGGCCCTCCAGCTCGCGGTGATCGACCACGCCCGCGCACAGTGGACCGACCGGGTCATCCGGCCCGCGCTCGCCGAGCCGGCCGGGCTGCGCCGGCTGTGGGCCGTGCACCACCACCGGCTGGCGTTCTACGAGGCCGGCGTCCTGCCCGGTGGCTGCTTCTTCGCCAACGCGCACTTCGAGTTCAACGCCCGGCCGGGGGTGATCCGCGACCGGCTCGCCGCCGAGCTGACCGACTGGATGACCTTCCTGACCGGAGTGGCGACCGAGGCCGTCACCCGCGGCGAGGTGCCGGCCGGTGTGGACGCGGCCGGCCTCGCCTATCAGACCGAGTCGCTCGGTGTCTGCGCCGTCATGCAGGCGCCCGTGCTCGGCCCCGAGACCACCTTCCGCCAGGCGCGCCGCGCTCTGCACGACCACCTGCGCGCTGTCGCCACCGACCCGACGATCCTTCCGGAGCTGACATGACCACCGTGACCGAAGCCCCCACCGTCGCCCACGGCGACGTGGTGCGCATGCCCGTGCACTTCGACGACCTCGACGCCATGGGCATGCTGCACAACTCCCGTTACGCGGTGCTGGTCGAGCGCGCCATGACGCTCTGGTGGACCGAGCGCGGTGTGTCGTTCACCGGCGGCCGCCCCACCACGCCGGACGCCTTCAACGTCGTCCGGGAGTACGGGATCACCTTCCACCGCCCGGTCCGCGGCACCGGGGACGTGAGCGTGCACTTCTGGCTCGACCGGCTCGGCACCTCCAGCGCGGAGTACCGGTTCCGGGTGACCTCCACCGACGGCGAGACGGTCTACGCGGAGGGTCGCCGGGTCAACGTGCGCCTCGACCCGGCGACCATGCGGCCGGCGGCCTGGAGCGAGCACGCCCGGGAGATCGCGGGTGCTCTCCTGCGTACGGATCAGGGTCAGTAGGAGAGACCACCCGCGGCGCCGAGCATCGCGCTGCCGTGACCACCCAGCCAGCCCTCGGCCGCGGCGGCGTGCTGGCTGAAGGTGTGCATGTCGCGGAAGCGACGCTGGATCGGCGAGCTGTCGCGGGCGGCCTGGCCGCCCGCGGCGCGGTAACAGGTGTCGACGGTGGACAGCGCGGCCTCGGTGACCCAGGCGAGCGTGGCGGAGACCCGCGGGCCGGCTGCGGCCAGGCCGGCCGGGTCGGTGGAGCACAGCTCCCACACCTCGTCGGCGGTCGAGGCGAGCAGGGCCCGCGCGGCACGCAGGGTCAGGTCGGCGCGGCCCAGGTTCACCTGGAAGAGCTGACTCTCGGTGAGCTTCGCGCGGGCGTACAGACGCTGTTTGCCGCCGGTCGCGAGAGCGACCGTGTCGTCCAGCGCGCCCTGCGCGATGCCGACCGCGACCGCGCCGAGGTGCAGCACGAAGTGCATCAGCGGGGCGACGAAGCCCGGGCCGGGGACTGAGGACGTGCCGGCGAACAGGTCGAAGGTGTGCTCGGCGGGCACGTGCACGTCGCTGAGCTCGACGTCGTGCGAGCCGGTGCCGAGCAGGCCCAGCACCTTCCAGGTGTCGACGATCCGGGCCTGCGAGGCCGGGACCAGCATGGATCGCATCCGTGGCGTCTCCGGGTCGATCGGCGCGACCAGGCAGTTGCCGAAGATCCAGTCGGCGTGGGTGCTGCCGCTGCCGAACGCCCAGCGGCCGTCCACCCAGTAGCCGTCGGCGGTGGGGGTGGCCGTGCCCTGCGGGCTGAAACCGCCGGCCACGATCACGTCCGGCCCGGTCGCGTAGATCTTGTCGAAGGTCTCCCGGCCGAGGAACGCGAGCAGTTGCGGCGTCTCGGACCCGATCATGACGGTCCAGCCGACCGCCGGTTCGGCCGTGGCGAGCGTCTCCAGGACCGCCATCCCGGTCCGCAGGTCCAGCTCGTGCCCACCGTGCGAGCGCGGCACGAACATCCGGAAGAAGCCGGCCGCCTTGAGCTCGGCGACGAGGTCCGCGGGGAGCTGCCGCGCCGCGTCGAGCTCGGCCGAACGGGCTTGCAGGGACGGCGCCAGCTCGTTCGCGCGACGAAGCACCTCATGCATGTGTTCCTCCTGGTGGAATTCGGGTTCGGCACCATCCAAACCGGAACGTGTCCCGGCCGGACAGGGACCGGTGTCCCGGCCGGCCGGGAAAAACGCCGGTCAGGGAGGAACGCTAGGTGCGCCGCGGTGCGCTGTCGTCCACCCGCGGGCGCGGCCGCCTCCGTCCCGATGCTGATCCCGGGTCGTCCACCAGACGGATCTCAGCGCTCGGCCGCCGCCTCCGCCGGCTCCACCATGGGCAGGTCACGCAGCGTACGCATCGGCGACAGCACCCAGATCAGCGGCGCGAGGAGGGTGACCGCGCCGAAGACGAACAGCGTGGCCCGCGCGCCGAGCTGGGTGGCCAGCGCCCCGGCGGCGAGCCCGCCGACCGGGATCGCGCCCCAGGACACGAACCGCACCGTGGCGATCACCCGGGACAGCAGCTCGGGCGGGCTGGCGATCATCCGGTAGGTGCGGGTGGTCACGCTGAGCACCACCACCGACCCGGCGAAGATCAGGTTGCCGGCGGCGAAGGCGACCGGGCCGCCCGCGGGGATCAGCAGCGCGCCACCCACCCCGGCGAACCCGGCGATGATCAGGCCGCGGGCGGTGCCGAACCGGTCGGTGAACCGGGTGGTCACCGCGGCGCCGATCAGCGAGCCCAGGCCGTCGGCGGCGAGCAGCAGCCCGACCAGGCCGGGCGAGGCGTGCAGCTCGCGGATCAGGTAGAAGGCGAACAGCGCGTGGAAGGCGCCGTTGACCAGGTTGACCGCGGTGGCCGCCCACATGCCCGGGGCCATCACCGGGTGCCGCGTGACGAAGTGCCAGCCCTCGCGGATCTGGGCGAGCATCGACGTCCGTGCGGCCGGCGCCGGGTTTCGCCGGGCCGGGAGGGTGCGCAGCAGCACCGCCGAGATCAGGTAGCTCACCGCGTCGCAGAGCAGTGTCGGCGCCGCACCGAGCAGCTGCACCGCGAACCCGCCCAGCGACGGGCCGCCGAGCTCGGTCACCGCGTGGGTGCCGGAGGTGAGGCTGTTGCGGGCCTGCAGCTGCTCGGCCGGGACGATCTCCGGCAGGAACGTCTGGTTCGCGACCGCGAACAGCACGTTCGCCACGCTCACCACCAGCGCCACGGCGAGCAGCTGGGCGAGGCTCAGCACCCCGGCCCACCAGGCCAGCGGGAGGGACAGCACGGCCACGGCGCGGACCAGGTCCGCGCCGACCTGGACACCCCGCAGCGGCAGGCGCTGCACGATCACTCCCGCGGGCAGGCTGATCACCAGGTACGCCAGATAGCCCGCCGCCGTGAGCAGGCCCATCTCGAAGGCCGACGCGTCCAGGACGGTCAGCGCGGTCAGGGGCAGCGCCACCGTACCGATCGCCGAGCCGAGCCCGCTCGTGGTGCCGGCCGCCCACCACCGCCAGAACGCAGTAAGTTTCATATTGGAACGCACTATAGTCGTGGGGGTGAAGAGAGTCGACCTCGCCGACGCGGACTGTGGCATCGCCCAGGCCGTGGGCGTGCTCGGTGACTGGTGGACGTTCCTGCTGATCCGCGACATCGCCGGCGGCGTGACCCGCTTCGACGCCCTGCAGCGCGCCCTCGGGATGAGCCGGCGGGCGCTGGCCGAGCGGCTCGCCGAGCTGACCGACCACGGGGTGCTGCAGCGCCGGCGCTACTCCGACCGTCCGCCGCGCTACGACTACCTGCTCACCGCCAAGGGCGAGGGTCTGCTGCCGGTGCTGATCGCTCTGCAGGAGTGGGGCGACCGGCACCTGATGGGCGACGGCACGCTCACCGCGACCGCTGAGGCCGGCTCGGCCGAGTCCCGGCGGGTGCACGCGCTGGCCGGCCGCAAACTGCCCGAAATCGAGCTGACCAGCCATCGCGGTCAGCCGGAGCCGCTGGCTCGGGAGAACCGGTGGACCGTGCTCTACTGCTTCCCCGGAGCGTTCGTGCCCGGCGCGCAGGGCTACCCGCCCTACTGGCCGGAGATCCCCGGCGCGGCCGGCTGCACCCTCGAGTCGACGACCTACGCCGCCCGGTCCGCCGACTTCACGGCCGCGGGCGCCCGCGTCCTGGGCGTGAGCACCCAGCGCCCGGACCAGCTGGCCGCCTTCGCCGAGCACGCCGGGCTGCCGTTCCCGCTGCTCTCCGACCAGGACCAGCGCCTCGCCGCGGCGCTGCTGCTACCGACCTTCCGGGCCGCCGGGGTGGACCGGCTGAAACGGCTCACCCTGCTCATCGACCCGGCGGCCACGGTGCGGGCGGTGCAGTTCCCGATCACCGACCCGGCCGGCTCGGTCGACGAGATGCTGCGCCAGGTGTCGGCGGCGCGCTGAACTCCGCAATCCGCAACGGGCAGGCGCCCCACGAGGCGGTCTGCCTCTGGGGCGCCTGCGCGCGGCGGATGTCAGACGGCCGCGGTCACCGGCTGGGTGGTGGTGGACCGGGCCGGCTGGCGCAGGACCAGCAGGCTCACCACGAAGGCGGCCAGCAGCAGGCCGGCCGAGGTGGTGAAGGCGAGCCGGTAGCCGTCGGTGAGGGCGAGCGCCTGGTCCTGGCCGGCGGCGAGCAGGTGCTCGGTGCGGGAGGCGGCCAGGGTGGAGAGCACCGCGACGCCGATCGCCATGCCGACCTGCTGGGTGGTGTTGAACAGGCCGGAGGCCAGGCCGGCGTCGCTCTCCCGGGCGCCGGACATGCCGAGCGTGGCCAGCGCGGGAAGCACCAGGCCGCCGCCGGAGATCAGCAGCATCACCGGCAGCAGGTGGGTGACGTAGCCGGCGTCCACCGGGATGCGGGTGAGCAGGCCCATCGCCGAGATGAGGAGCACCAGGCCGGACAGCAGGACGGTGCGGGCACCGAACCGGGCGGTCAACCGGGCCGAGGCGAACAGCGAGATCGCGCCGATGCCGACGGCGGCGGGCAGCATCGCCAGGCCGGTCTCCAGGGCGCCGTAACCGAGGACTTTCTGCATGTAGAGGGCGACCAGCACCTGGAAGGCGAACATGCCGGACAGCGACAGCATCTGGGCGATGTTGGCGCCGGTGACGTTGCGGGAACGCAGGATGCGCAGCGGCATGAGCGGGGCCTGCGCGGTGGCCTGCCGGATCACGAAGGCGGCGAGCAGGGCCAGCGAGACGGCCCCGAGGCCGAGGGTGTGTGCGGCGATCCAGCCGTACTGCTCCACCTTGACCACGGTGTAGATGCCGAGCATCAGGCCGGAGGTGACCAGGACGGCCCCGATGACGTCGGCGCCGGCGGCCAGGCCGGCGCCCCGGTCCTTCGGGAGCGCGACGAGGGCCAGGGCGAGGGTGGCGATGCCGATCGGCACGTTGATGAAGAAGATCCAGGGCCAGCTCAGCAGGTCGGTGAGCACCCCGCCGAGGACCTGGCCGATGGAGGCGCCGGCGGCCCCGGTGAAGCTGAAGATCGCGATGGCCTTGGCGCGCTCGGCCGGCTCGGTGAAGAGGGTGACCAGGATGCCGAGGACCACCGCGGCGGCCATCGCGCTGCCGATGCCCTGCAGAAACCGGGCCGCGATCAGCAGGCCGGGGGTGGTGGCGAAGCCGGCGAGCAGCGAGGCGGCGGTGAACAGCGCGTTCCCGGCGAGGAACATCGTGCGGCGGCCGAGCAGGTCGCCGAGCCGGCCGGCGAGCAGCAGCAGGCCGCCGAAGGGGATCAGGTAGGCGTTGACCATCCAGCTCAGCCCGGCCGGTGTGAAACCGACGTCCTGCTGGATGGCGGGCATCGCGACGGTGACGATGCTGCCGTCGAGGACGGTCATCAGCCCGGCGGCCGAGAGGACGGCGAGGGCGGTCCAGCGTGAGTGCGACATCGGTCTCTCCTCAGGAAGGGGTTCCTGAGGAGAGACGTTAGCAGATAGTCCCGAAGCAGACGATATTTTTCGGGACTACTTTGTGCGCTCCCGGGCCCGCCGGGCCGGCGCGCTCTCGGCCGGTGTCGCGAGATGCCCGGTGACCAGGCGATTCAGGGCGCGGACCAGGATCTCGCGCTCGTCCTCGGGTAGGGCGCTCAGGGCGTCGCGGTGCACGCCGTCGACGATCCCCTGACTGCGGGCGGCGATCTCGGCCCCGGCCGGGGTGACCGCGATGATCCGCGCCCGGCGGTCGGTGCTGGACGGGCGGCGCTCGGCGAATCCTGCCTTCTCCAGGGCGTCGACGGTGACCACCATGGTGGTCTTGTCCATGTCGCCCAGCTCGGCGAGCTGGATCTGGGTGCGCTCCGCCTCCAGCGCGTGCACCAGCACGCAGTGCATGCGCGCGGTCAGGCCGATCTCGGCGAGCGCCGCGGCCATCCGGGTGCGCAGCACGTGACTGGTGTGGTCGAGCAGGAAGGACAGGTCGGTCTCGGTGCGGGTCGGCGCCATGGCGGTCATGTCTCCAGCATAGTTTCGCTGTAGATAATCCGCGACCAATCGCTTTTCTCCGTACGCTAGGGTGCGCTCTAGCGACAAGTATCGATGGATGACGGATGAGGTGCGCGATGACCACTCCGGCCGAGCAGGCGAGGCGAACCGACTCCGTCGCGGCGTTGCAGCGGCTGCTCCCCGTCGACCTGGTCGAGCGCGGAGGCCGCCCGTTCGATCCGCCCGCGGGGCTGCGGCAGCGGCGCGGCCACGGCGCCGTGCAGCCGCTGACGCTCGCCAACGGCGCCGGCGCCTGGCTGGTCACCGGCCTGGAGGAGGCCCGCGCGGTGCTCGGTGACGTCCGCTTCAGCTCCGACCGGGTCCGGCACCCCGGCGCCACCCGGCCGCAGCCGGCCGCGCCGCACGCCGGCGAGCGCACCGACGGCAACTTCGTCTTCATGGACCCGCCCGAGCACACCCGGCTGCGCAGGCTGCTGACCGGCCAGTTCACCGTCCGGCGGATGCGCGCCCTGGAGTCGCACATCAGCGACATCGCGGTGCGGCACATCGAGGCGATGCGGGCCGCCGGGACTGAGGCGGACCTGGTGCCGGCGTACGCGCTGCCCATCCCCTCGCTGGTGATCTGCGAGCTGCTCGGGGTCGACTACGCCGAGCGGGCCGAGTTCCAGGAACGCACCGCGATCGCGCTCAACTCGACGACACCCCCGCCGGAGCGCGCCCGTGCCGCCACCGAGCTCTACCGCTTCATGGGGAAACTGGTCGCCGCCAAACGCGCCGAGCCCGGGGACGACCTGCTGTCCGGTCTGATCCGCGACGCCGACCCGCCGCTGACCGACGCTCAGCTGACCGACGTGGCCGTGGTCCTGCTCGGCGCCGGCCACGAGACCACCGCCAACATGCTCGGCCTGAGCACCTTCGCGCTGCTGCGCAACCCCGAGCAGCTCGCCGCGCTGCGCGCCGACCCGGCTCTGCTGGACAGCGCGATCGAGGAGCTGCTGCGCTTCCTGTCGATCATCCAGATGGGCGTCAGCCGGGTCGCCACCGAGCCGCTGACCGTCGGCGGCGTCGACATCCCGGCCGGCGCCACGGTCGTCATCGCCACCCCCGAGGTCAACCGCGACCCGCGCCAGTGGGACGACCCCGACCGGCTCGACCTGCACCGGCGCCGCGCCTCGCACCTGGCCTTCGGCCACGGCATCCACCAGTGCCTGGGGCAGCAGCTGGCCCGGGTCGAGATGCGGGTCGGCCTCGGCGAGCTGTTCGCCCGGCTGCCGCGGCTGCGCCTGGCCGTCCCCGCCGATCAGGTGCCGCTGCGCAACGAGATGCTGATCTTCGGGGTGCACTCGCTGCCCGTCACCTGGGCGTGACGTCCCGCGGGCCGAGCAGCGCGCGGGCGAAGCGGGCCTCGAGCAGGGCCGAGCCGCGCACCACCGCGGGCAGGGTGATCGCGAACAGCACCGCCAGGACCAGGTAGAAGCCGACCGCGGTCAGGTATCCCTCGCCGAAGCCGAGCAGCTCCGGCAGATCCCGCTCGTCCGGGCCGTTCGGCAGCGACCAGCCCCACAGCGACCAGGTGAGCGAGCCGAGCATCCCGGCCCACCACGCGAGCACCAGCGAGAACGCGACCGTGCTGGGCACGAAGCGCAGCGAGGCGTGCGCCAGGTCGCGCCACGACTGCGGGTCGGCGAGCACGGCGAGCAGACGGCGGACCAGGCCCGGGCCGTTCGCGGTGCGGTAGGCGGGCTGCGGCATCGGCTCGCCGAGCACCGCTGAGATCCGGCTGCGCTCGGTGACGGCGAAGCCGCGGGCCAGCATCATCGCGGCGGCCAGCAGCGGCACGCCGACCCAGACCACCGCCAGGCCGAGGCCGGCCGCGACGCCGGTCAGGCACAGGATGACCGCGGCCAGGCCGAGCGGCATGCCGGTCAGGACGTACCGGGTGTCGGCGCCGAGCCGGCGCAGCGCCCGGGTGGCCGGGGCGGGAGCGAGGGGCACATCGAACGGGGTCGTCGTCATGCCCTTGACGCTAGGCGCGGCAAACCGCCCAGCCGATCCGGTTGGCTCCCCGGCTGTGGGTAGGGCTACCACTACCCTCCGGCCGATTATCGTGACCGCCGTGACGGTGCGCGTGATGGTGGTCGACGACCACCCGATGTGGCGGGACGGGGTGGCCCGGGACCTGACCGAGGCCGGGTACGAGGTCACCGCCGCGGTCGGCGAGGGCGCGCAGGCGCTGCGGGTGGTCGCCGCGGCCCGCCCCGACGTGGTCGTTCTCGACCTGCAGCTGCCCGACCTGTCCGGGGTCGAGGTGATTCGCGGGCTGGTCGGCGCGGTGCCGCAGGTTCGCATCCTGATGCTGTCGGCCAGCGGCGAGCAGCAGGACGTGCTCGACGCGGTGAAGGCGGGCGCCACCGGATACCTGATCAAGTCGGCCGGGCGGGCGGAGTTCCTGGACGCGGTGCGGCGGACCGCCGAGGGCGAGGCGGTGTTCACCGCCGGGCTGGCCGGGCTGGTGCTGGGGGAGTACCGGCGGCTGGCCGCGTCCCCGGCGGACAAGCCGCTGCTGACCGCGCGGGAGACCGAGGTGTTGCGGCTGGTCGCCAAGGGGCTGTCGTACCGGCAGGTCGCGGAACGGCTGGTGGTGTCGCACCGCACGGTGCAGAACCACGTGCAGAACACGCTCGGCAAACTCCAGCTGCACAACCGGACCGCGCTGGTGCGATATGCGCTGGAGAACGGGCTCGATTGAGTACAAGTACTCATGCCCGGCCCGGCCCCGACCGGGATCTTGTCAGGCATGGCACTGCACACCTCCCGCGCGACCGTCCGGCGCCGAGACCCGGTCTACCGCGCGATCACCCGGTGGCTGGCGTTCGCGCTGGCGCCGCTCGCCGCGCTCGTCGCGCCCGGCCGGGCCCGGCACACCGCCTGCCAGTGGGCGCTGCGCATGCGGTTCCCGGCCGAGAACCTGGCCGGCCTCACCCCGGCGACCCGGGCGGCCTTCGAGGCGGCCCGCACCCGGGCCCTCTGGTCGCACGGTGAGCTGCTCGGGCTGACCTCCGGCTTCCGGGACGCCGCCACCCAGGCCGCGCTGTACGCCGCGGAGGTCGAGCGCAGCGGTTCGGTCGCGGCGGCCCGGCGGTGGACGTTGCCGCCGCACGAGTCGCGGCACGTGGCGGGCGTGGCCCTCGACGTACGGCCGGCGGAGGGCGCCCGCTGGCTGGAGGAGCACGGGGCGCGGCACGGCCTCTACCGGGTCTACGACAACGAGTGGTGGCATTTCGAGTACTGCCCGCGGGGGCGGCCGGTGCGCCTGCCGCACCCGGGCGCGGTGCACGCCGGAGGTCAGCGATGATCATCGGCATGGATGAGCGGACGGCGCGCTGGTGGGCGGCCCTGGCCGGGCTCGGGGGCGGTCTGCTGGTCGCGCTGGTGAGGTCCTCCCCGTACGGCGGCGGCTTCTCCCCGCGGCTCGGCGTGCAGGGTCCGGACGCGTACTACGGCCCCGACCCGTTCACCCCGCTGATCCCGACCGTGGCGACCGTGCTGGCGCTCTGCCTGCTGCGCCACTGGCCGTACCTGCTGGCGGTGGCCGGCCTGCTGAGCGTGCCGATCGCGGTGCCCGCTCTGGTGCCCGACACGGCCGGCCTGCAGGTGTACTACGCGCTCGGCGCGGTCTTCCCGCTGCTCGTCGTCGGGGCGCTGGGCGCCGCGCAGAGCCTGCTGAGCAGCGGGTCGCCGGGCCTGGGCGCGGCGGTGGCCGGCGTGGTCACCGGCGCCGCCCTGTTCGCCGGCGCGCTGGGCGCGACCGGCCCGCAGGGACCGGATCCGGCGCTGCCGGTCTGGCACGTGGTGCTGTTGACGGCCGGGCTCGCCGGGCTCGCCCCGGCGCTCTGGTGGTGGCGCGGCGGGGACCGGGCCGCGATCGGGTTGGCGTTCGGGCCGTGGACGTGGCGGCGGCTGCGGCTGGTGATCACGGGCGGGCTCGTCGCCCTGGCGGTGCTGCCGCTGGCGATGATCTCGGCGGGGCGGCTCGGGTCGCTGCTGGACGTGGACTGGACCACGCTGTGGCGCTACTCGTACACCAAGGCCGCGATCATCGGCGCGCTGACGCTGGCCGTCACCGCCGCGCTGTCGCTGCTGGCCGGGGTCTGGTCGGCGGCGGGCGCGCTGACCGCCGCAGCGGTGCAGGTCGCGGTCTCCGCGCCGTTGGTGATCGCGTTCGGGGCGACCGCGGCGGTGGGACCGGCCCGCTGGTGCGCGGTCCTGGCCGGCGTGGCGATCGGCGCGGCCTGCGCCGCCTGGCGGTGGCGGGTGCCGGCCGCGGTGACGCTCGCGGTGGCCGCGTCGATCACGCTGTTCATCGCGTACGCGGCCACCAGTGGACAGCCGGAGAAGCTGGTCGAGCAGCAGCGCGCCGTACCCGCTCTGCTGATGCTGGTGCTGTCCACCGCGGCAGCGACCGCGGTGGTCGCGGCGACCGCGCCGGTGCTGGCCCCGCGCGGTGCGATCCCCGCCGCGCTCGGGCCGATCGCCGGAGTCCTCGCGGTGGCCGGCACGCAGACCGTTCCGGTGATCTACCTGCGTGACGGCCAGCCGCGGGAGACAGCGCTGGCCACGATGATCCAGCTGGACACCGCGGCCGTGCTCCTGCTGGTGGCGGCCGCGGCGATCGGTGGCCTGGGCCTCGCCCACTACCTGTCGGTGCGCTGGGCGGAACGCAAGAAGGCCGAGCTGATCCGGCAGGAGGCGGCGGCCGCGGAGCGCGACCGGCTGGCCCGGCCGATCCACGACGGGGTGCTGCAGGTGCTCGCCCTGGTCCAGCGGCAGGGTTCGGAGCTGGGCGCGCCCGGGGCGCAGCTGGCGGCGCTGGCCGGCGAGCAGGAGGTGGCACTGCGCAACCTGCTCAGCGGGGGTGGCGCCGTACCCCTGGCGGCGGCCGAGGCGGACCTGCGGGCCGTGCTCACCGCACTGGCCGCGCCCGGGATCGAAGTCTCGGCGCCGGCCGAGCCGGTGGTGTTGCCGGCCGCTGCCGCGGCCGAGCTCACCGCGGCCGTGCAGGCCGCGCTGGACAACGTGCGCCGGCACGCCGGCGCCGGCGCGCGGGCCTGGATCCTGCTGGAGGACGAGGGCGACGGGGTACGGGTGACCGTCCGCGACGACGGCGCCGGATTCACCCCGGAACGGCTGGCCGAGGCCGAGCGGGCCGGCCGGCTCGGGGTGGCCCAGTCGATGCGCGGCCGCATCAGCGATCTGGGCGGCACCACGATCGTCCACAGCCGACCGGGCGAGGGCACCGAGGTCGAATTCTGGGTGCCCGCCCGAAGGCGCCGCGGCGTGTAGGGGCGCGGTCTTCTGGGTGCCTGCGCGGGGCCGCCGCGGCGGGTCGGGGCGCGGTCTTCTGGGTGCCCGCGCGGAGCCGCCGCGGCGCGTAGAGTGTCGCCGATATGGGGCACCCCCGTGACATGGCACCGTCCGCACGGCACCGGCGGGGCGGTGGCCGGGCGTGACCGTGGTGGTCGGCGTGGACGGTTCCGGGCGCACTCACCGGCTGCGCCGGCTCGCCACGGAAGCCTCCGCAGCCGTGTGGTGGCCGACCGGCCTGACGACCGCGCGGGCCGAGAACCAGCTGGTCGTCGTGGACGACGCCCACCGGCTCGACCCGGCCGCGCTGGCCGAGCTGGCGGCGGCCGCCCGCGACGGCGTGCCGATGGTGATCGCCCGCCGGCCGACCATCGACCGGCCCGAGCTGGCCGAACTCGACGAGGCCGTCGCCGCCGGCGGGGTGGAGCTGCTCGGCGCCCTGGACGCCGACGGCGTGGCCCGGCTGGTCGCCACGGTGACCGGCCGGCCGGTGTCACCCGAGGTCGCCGAGGCCGTGTTCGCGGCATCCGCCGGTCTGCCCGCGGTGGCGGCTGCCGTGGCCACCGCCCCGCCGGGCGCGCCGCCACCCGCCCTGCTGGCCCGGGTGCAGCGGCGCTTCGCGGTGCTGGACGTCGCGGCCGTGACCGTCGCCCGGGTCCTGGCGTTGCGGCTCGACCTGACCGACCAGGTGCTCGCCACCGCCGCCGGCGCCGCGGTGCACGAGCTGGCCGCGGCCCTGCGGACCCTGCGCGACGAGGGGCTGCTCGTCCCGGACGGCGAACGGATGATCCCGGCGGTCGCGGCCGCGGTGCTGGCCGAGCTGCCCGCCGCCGAGCGCCGCCGGATCCACGACGCGGTCGCCGGGGCGCTGGTCGCGGCCGGCACCGATCCGGTCGCCGCGGCCGGGCAGCTGCGCGCGGCGCGGGCCGCCACGCCGGCCGCCGCGGTCGTCTACCGGCAGGCGGGGGAGCGGCTGCGGTTCACCGACCCGGCCGCCGCGATCGGTTGGTTCGACGACGCCGCGGATGCCGGGGCGGAACCGGTCACCCTGGCGGCCGGGCGGGCCGAGGCGGGTGCGCTGCTCGGACTGCCCGTCGAGGTCGAGCACGCCGGCCCGGGTGACCCGGACGCCGACCGGCTCGGCCTGGTGGCGGGTGCGGTCGCGGCGCACCAGGGGCGGGCGGTCCGGGCGGCCGAGCTGCTGCTGGGAGCGGCCGCGCCGGGGCCGGTGCTCGCCGTACCGTCGCTGGTCGGAATCGGACAGATGCCGCAGGCGCGGCAGGCGGCCGGCGGTCCGGCGCCGGCCGCGCTGTCGAGGTTCGCCGAAGGTGCGGTGGCCGCGGTCGAGCCGGCCGTCGCGCTGCCGCTGCTGATCGAGGCGGCCGAGGCGGTGGAGCGGGGCGCGCCCGCCGTGGTGCTGCCGGACACTCCGCACGCGGTGGCGGCGGTGGTCGCGGTCGCCGCCGGCGATGTGGCGACCGCGGAACACCTGCTGATCCGCGCGGCGGAGACCGGGATCGGCGGCCCGGCCGCCGGCGTCCGGCACCGGCTGCTGCTGGCCTGGGCGCGGATGCGCACCGGACGCTACGACACCGCGCTGCGTGAACTGAGCCAGCCGGCCGGGGCGGACCCGCCGGGACGGGACCGGCTGCTGCGGGCCGCGCTGGCCGCGGGGATCGCCCGGCGGCGCGGCGACATCGCGGGGCTGCGTGAGGCGTGGACCGGCGTCGAGCCGCTGCTGGCCCGCCGCACCGCCGACCTCTGGCTGGTGGAGATCGTGGAGGAGCTGGCGGTGGCCGCGGCCCGGCTGCGCCGGCTCACCCGGGTGACACCGGTGCTGGACCTGCTCGACCGGGTCCTGACCGGGCTGGACCGGCCGGTGAGCTGGGCGGTGTCGCTCGACTGGGTGCGGCTGCAGACCGCGATCGTCACCGAGGACGCCGGCGCCGCGGCCGAGACCGCCGAACGGCTGGCCGCCGTGGCGACCGGCGAGCCGCGGCCGCTCGCCCAGTGCGCGGCGGCCGGGCGGTGGGCGGCGGTGCTGGCCGGTCGGGTGCGGCCGGAGGAGGTTCTGGCCGCCACCGAGGACCTGGTCGCGGCCGAGTTGCCGTGGGAGGCCTCCCGGCTGGCGGGGCAGGCGGCGATCCGTACCGGGGATCCCGCTGCGGCCCGGCGCCTGCTGGAACGGGCCCGGGAACTGTCCGAGCCGGATGCCGCCGCAGGCGGCGCCGCGGCGGCCGCGACGCTGTCCGAACGGGAGGTCACGGTGGCCCGGCTGGTGCTGGCCGGCAGCACCCACCGGGAGATCGGCGCGCAGCTCTACATCGCACCGAAGACCGTGGAGCATCACGTGGCCCGCATCCGCGGCAAACTCGGCGCGAACAGCCGCGCGGAGCTGCTCGCGGCGCTGCGGGAGATGCTTCCCGACTGACGCCCGAGTTGGATATGCGACACGAGGCTGTGGATCCCCTAACCGAACCCCTATACCACGGGGAACACCCCGATGCCCGGACCGGGCCGCAGGTCGCACGCTGGTGTCGTGTCCGGGTGAAGGAACCGGATGCGCACCTAGCGAGGAGAGGTCATGACCGTCAACGCCACCGAGGTCCTGAAGGAATTCGTCACCAACCTGCTGAGCGACCGGGAGTTCGCCGCCAAGTACGCCGAGGACCCGAGCGGGACCCTGACCGCGGAGGGCGTGACCGATGTCGACCTGTCCACGGTCGACGTCCCGGCGGTGGTCACCGAGGCCAGTTTCGAGCCGGAGGTTCCGGAGACGGCGCGGACCGCGCTGCAGAGCTTCAGCGGCGGCAGCGGCGGCGGCGGATCGTCCGGCGGCAGCTCGGCGCCCCCGCCCCCGCCCGCGGCGCCGGCCGGCACGCAGTCGGTCGAGCACGTCGTGCAGCACCTGAACTACGTCACCTACGCCACGTACGAGGGCGACGACTACATCACCCAGAACCTCGACTTCAGCGTCACCAGCATCACCGACAACAGCCTCGACGTGGACGTGGACGGCAACGTCTTCGGCGACGTCGACGTGGACTCCACCAACGTCAATGCCACCGGCGACGGCTCGGTCGCCAACGCCGGCGACGGCGACGTGAGCGCGGCGACCGGCGACGGCGCGGTGGCGGTACAGGACGCCGAGGACGTCAACGCGATCACCGGCGACGGCAACCAGCTCATCGACGGCGACCTCACCTCGGTCAGCGGTGACGGCGCGCAGCTCATCGACGGCGACAACTTCGGCGCCGCGAACACCGGCGACGAGGCGCTCGTCTTCGACGGCGCCAACTTCGGCCAGGCCAACACCGGCGACGGTGCGGTGCAGGCCGGCGGCGACATCGAGGCCGGGGTCAACACCGGCGTCAACACCGGCATCGTGGCCGACGACGTGGACAACGCGGTGGTCGGCGACGGCAACCAGACCGCCCAGGTCGACGGCGACGCCGACGAGTCGGTCTTCAACTTCGGCGACGGCGACGGCGACGTGGCGAACCTGCCGGACGCCGAGATCGAGGACAGCGCCGTGACGTTCGGCGAGGGCGACGCCTCCAACGCCTCCAACAACACCGCTGACGACGGATCGGCGATCTCGGCCGGCGGCAGCGCGAGCGGCAACAACGAGGACAACGACACCACTGTCAACGACAACGACACCACCGTGACGACCGTCAACGACAACGACACCACCGTCAGCGACAACGACACCAACATCAGCGACAACGACACCTCGGTCACCGACATCGACACCACCACCACGACCGTGAACTCGGACGACGACACCATCGAAAGCGGTGACGACACCACCGTCGTCGGCGCCTGACCGGACGGACCACGATCGCGGGCCGGACGGGCCATTGGCCCGGCCTGCCCGCTGACGTGCGCTCAAGACAGATGGGAAGGGAGGAGCCGTGACCGAGGCCGCCACCGCCCCGGGCGTAGCCGCGAAGGCTACCGCCGTGGTGGACCTGGCCCTGCGCGCCTGCGAGGCCTACGACCGGCCGGACGCGGCCGCCCGCCTGACCGCCGCCCGTGAGGCGCTGGCCGACCCGGTGCTGCACGTGGTCGTCGCCGGCGAGTTCAAACAGGGCAAGAGCTCACTGGTCAACGCCCTGGTCGGCGCGGCGGTGTGCACGGTGGACGACGACGTGGCGACCGCCGTGCCGACCTATGTGCGGCACGGCGAGAAGGCCGAGGCCAGTCTGCTGTTCGAGGACCGCGGGCCGGAACCGGGACCGCCGCGCCGGCGGACCATCCCGATCGCCGACGTCCGACGCTACGTCGTCGAGGGCGGCGAGACCGGCGGGCCGGAGGGCCGGGTCACCGGCGTCGAGGTGCGCATCCCCCGCAAGATCCTGGCCGGCGGTCTGGTGCTGGTCGACACCCCCGGCGTCGGCGGGCTGGGCTCGCCGCACGCCGCCGCCAGCCTGGCCGCCGTGTCGATGGCCGACGCGGTGATCTTCGTGACCGGCGCCGCGCAGGAACTCACCCGCAGCGAGGTCGACTTCCTGCAGCGGGCGCGGGCGCTGTGCCCGGTGGTGGCCTGCGTCATCACCAAGACCGACTTCTACCCGGCCTGGCGCAAGATCCGGGACCTGAACGAGCAGCACCTCGCCGCGCACTGCCCGGTGCCGCTGATCGCGGTCTCCTCGGCGCTGCGCTCGCGGGCGGTGAAGTCCAACGACTCCGCCCTGAACGCCGAGTCGGGCTTCACCGACCTGGTCGCCTTCATCAACAACCGGATCGGCTCGTCCGCCGCGGACCGGCTGGCCGCTGACGCGGCCGCCGAGGTGGTCGCTCTCTGCGACCAGCTCGACGCGCAATTCCAGGCCGAGCGTACGGCGCTGTCCGACCCCGAGGCGGCCCGCCGGGTGGTGCGCGAACTGACCGTCGTGAAGTCCCGGGTCGAGACGCTCAAGAGCACCGCCGCCAAATGGAACCAGACCCTCAACGACGGGGTCACCGACCTCACCTCGGACATCGACCACGACCTGCGTGGCCGGGTCCGCACCGTGATCGCCGAGGCGGACACCGCGATCGAGGAGGCCGACCCGGCCGACACCTGGCCGGAGATGGAACCCTGGCTGCAGGCGCGGATGGCCGACGAGCTGCTGGCCAACTACGACCTGCTGCGGATCCGCGCGGACGCGCTCAGCGAACGGGTCGGCAACCATTTCCACGAGGCGTCGACGGCGCTGATGAGCCGGCCGGCGGTGCACAACCCGTCTCCGCTCGCCACCGTCGCGGACTTCCAGCACAAGATCGACCTGCAGCGGATGCGGGTCACCAAACAGGCGATGGTCGCGCTGAAGAACGCGTACGGCGGCGCCCTGATGTTCATCATCCTGGGCAGCCTGGTCGGCGTCTCGCTCGGCCCGATCGGCATCGGCATCGGCCTGGTGATGGGCCATCGCGGGCTGCGCGAGGAGAAGAAACGGCAGGTGCAGCGGCGCCGCACCGAGGCACGCAACGCGATCCGCCGCTACTGCGACGAGGTCAGCTTCGTCGCCGGCAAGGACTCCCGGGACACCCTGCGCCGGGTGCAGCGCCAGCTGCGCGACCACTACAGCGCGCTGGCCGAGGAACTCAACCGGTCCAACGCGCAGGCGCTGGCCGGCGCGTCCGAGGCGGCGAAACGCACCCAGGCCGAACGCGAGACCCGGCTCAAGGACGTCGACGCCGAACTGGCCCGGGTGCTCAAACTGCGGCAGCGCGCCCTGGCGGTGATCGGATGAGCCTGATCGACCGCACCCGGGCCGTGCTCGACCAGGCCATCGGCGTCTACCGCGGCACCCCGTACGCCGGCCGGCTGACCGGCGTCCGGGACCGCCTCGACGCCCCGCTGCGGGTGGCCGTCGCCGGGCGGGTCAAGGCGGGCAAGTCCACCCTGCTCAACGCGCTGGTCGGGGAGCGCCTGGCACCCACCGACGCGGGCGAGTGCACCCGCATCGTGACCTGGTACCAGGACGGGCACACCTATCAGGTGCAGGCCACCCCGAAAGGCGAGGCGCCGCGCCCGCTGCGGTTCACCCGCGAGGACGGCGCCATCGACATCGACCTCGGCGGGCTCACCTCGGCCGAGGTCGAGCGGCTCGTGGTGACCTGGCCGGCACGCGGCCTGCGGACCGCCACCCTGATCGACACGCCGGGCATCGGGTCGCTGTCCGACCAGAACGCCCAGCACACCTGGGACCTGCTGGTGCCCGACGACGAGGAGACCCCCGCGGACGCGGTGGTCTACCTGCTGCGGCACCTGCACGCGGGGGACGTCGAGTTCCTGCGGGCGTTCCACGACACCGAGGTGTCCCGGCCCAGTCCGGTGAACGCGATCGGGGTGCTGTCCCGCGCCGACGAGATCGGCGTGGGGCGGCTCGACTCGATGGCCTCGGCCCGGCGGATCGCGGCCCGGCTGGGTGCCGACGCCAACGTGCGGCGGCTCGTGCAGTCGGTCGTACCGGTGGCGGGGCTGCTCGCCGAGACGGCCGTGACGTTGACCGAGATCGAGGTCGCCCAGCTGCGCCGGATCGCCGACCTGCCAGTCAAACAGGCCGAGGAACTGCTGCTGTCGGCGGACCGGTTCGTCAACACGCGGCCTGAGCTCGGCCTCACCAACCTCGAGCGCGAGGCGCTGCTGGGCCGGTTCGGGCTTTTCGGCGTACGGCTGACCAGCACCCTGCTGCGGCGGGAGGTGGCGACGACCGCGACCGACCTGTCCCGGGAACTGGCCGAGCGCAGCGGGCTGACCCAGCTGCGGGAGATCATCGGATCGCTCTTCCTGGAGCGCCGCGACGTGCTGAAGAGCCGGTCGGCGCTGCTCGCCCTGGCCGAGACCACCCGGGCCTGCGACCGCCCGGGCGGCGAGGCGGTGGCGGCCGCCGTCGAGGAGATCATGGCCTCGGCGCACCCGTTCAACGAGCTGCGGGTGCTCTCCAGCCTGCGGGCCGGATGGATCACCGGCAAGCCGGACGTGGTGGCCGAGCTGGAACGTCTGATCGGCGGCTCGGGCAGCGCGGCCAGCGATCGGCTCCGGCTGCCGCCGGACGCCGGCGCCGCCGAGCTGACCGACGCCGCGGCACAGGCGCTGACCCGGTGGCAGCGGCGTGCGGAGAACCCGATGACCACGTACGAGATGGCGGTGGCCGCGCGGGTGGCGGTCCGGTCCTGTGAGGGTCTGCTGGCCGGGATGGGGCGGCCGCGATGAGCCGCCCGCCGCTAGCCGGCTTCCGGCTCGTCGTCCGCCCAGTCGGTGACGTCCTCGTCGAGGGCGATCGGGTCGGTCCCGAGCTCCAGGAACTCGTCCTCGATGGCCGGCAGCACGTCACCGGCCTCCTCGGCAACGGGCTCGTCCGCGATCGGCTCCTCGACGGGCTCGTCCGGCGCGAACTCGGCGCCACCGCCGAAGTCCAGGCTCTCGTCGAGGCCGGCGTCACCGGTCTGCGGCGCCAGGTCGTCGATGTCGTCCGGCTCGGCGCCGGCCGGTGCGGTGGCCAGCAGATCCATCCAGCCGGCCGGCTCGCCGGCCTCGGCGTCCGCGCCGACCACGCTGTGGGCCGTCACGTACGGCGCCAGGTGCTCGGCCACCTCGGCCGGGGCGGTGTCGGCGTAACTGACCACGGCCTCGGCGACCAGATCGTCCGGCAGCGCCGGATGGCCCTGGTCGCGCAGCAGCTCACCCGGGTCGGCGGCGACGCGCCCGGCGCCGGTGAGGTCGGCGAACACATCGCGGAGGGGGCGAGCGGAATCCATGTCCCCACCTTATGAGCGCCGGGCCCCGGACCGTCTCGGGGAAACCCCCCGCACCTACCCCCTTCTTCGACTCACCTCCATCGGACAACCTACGGAGCGACCGCGATGTACGCACTCGGCATAGACCTGGGCACGACCTTCACCGCGGCGGCGACCTGGCGCGACGGGCACGCCGAGATCGTCCCGCTCGGCAGCCGCAGCGCGGCCATCCCGTCGGTCGTGCTGCTGCGCGACGACGAGACGTTCCTGACCGGCGAGGCCGCCAACCGGCGCGGGCTCACCGAGCCGCACCGGGTCGCCCGCGAGTTCAAGCGCCGGATGGGTGACACCACGCCGATCCTGCTCGGCGGGGTGCCGCAGTCGGCCGAGGCGCTGGCGTCACGGCTGCTGCGGGCGGTCGCCGACGAGGTGATCAGCCGGGAGGGCGGGGCGCCGTCGGCGACGTGTGTGTCGTACCCGGCGAACTGGGGTCCCTACAAGACCGACCTGATGCGCCAGGCGGTGCGGATGGCCGACCTGCCCGGGCCGGTGAGCTACACGACCGAGCCGGAGGCGGCCGCGGTCAGCTACGCCCAGCAGCAGCGCATCGAGCCGGGTGCGGTGGTCGCCGTCTACGACCTGGGCGGCGGCACCTTCGACGCGGCGGTGCTGCGCAAGACCGGCATCGGCTTCGACATCCTGGGCCGTCCGGAAGGCATCGAACGGCTCGGCGGCATCGACTTCGACGCCGCGGTCTTCAACCACGTGCGCAGCGCGCTCGGCGCCAAGCTCGACGAACTCGACGAGGACGACTCCGCCGCGATCGCCGCCGTGGCCCGGCTGCGGGAGGAGTGCGTCCACGCTAAGGAGGCGCTCTCCGCCGACACCGACACGTCGATCCCGGTGCTGCTGCCGAACGTCGTCACCGAGGTGCGGCTGACCAGGTCGGAGCTGGAGGCGATGGTCCGGCCGGCGCTCTACGGCTCGGTCGAGGCGATGAACCGGGCGATCCGCTCGGCGGAGTGCACGCCGGAGGAGTTGCATTCGATCCTGCTGGTCGGCGGCTCGTCCCGGATGCCGATCGTGGCTCAGATGGTGACCGCGGAGTTCGGCCGCCCGGTGGCGGTGGACGCGCACCCCAAGCATGCGGTGGCGCTCGGTGCGGCCTGGCTGGCCAGCGGCTCACCCGGCTTGAACGCGACCCCCACCCCGGCCACGGGCCGGGCGACAGCGCCCCCGATCCCGCCGGTCTCACCGGTTTCACCTGCCCCGCCCGCTCAGGCGGTGCAGGCGGCGCGCCC